>JAJRUZ010000043.1 GCA_024277525.1 Caldifarciminota bacterium
ATAAGACATGACATTTTTTAATCTCTTCAAGAACATCGTCAGGAACCGCCTTTTTCACTTTGGCTCTGTTTTCAATCGTCAGACCTTCAATTTTCCTGAATTCCACCTTACCGTTTTCTTCTTCCTCTTTTAAAAGAAACCTCAAAACCCTTAATGCTTCATCCGTTATGTAAGGTCCTATTCCGTCACCACCTGCAACTCCTATCACTATCGGCTTAACAGCCTTATAATCTATCCAATCTTGTGCCTTTTTTAACCTTTCAACCCTTTCCAATTGTTTTTTTAAAAGTTCCGCAAATTTATCCTGAGCCTTTTTGATTGCTTCTTCCATTTTTTTTACCTTTGTTTTTTTCAAGGACTTGAACCTTTTTAAAAATTTCCTCTTTTAATAAAGGATTAAATATAAATTTTTTAAAAATTATTAAATATTTTATTGCAAGCGAAGAAGAAATTATCTCAATTTTATAAGGCTTAAAACCTTCGGAAGGCATATATAAATTTATTTTATCATAAATCAGTGTTGTATCTTTTCTCTTAAAAGAAAAAATCAAGGTATCTTTTTTATTTTTTCGTGCACTGAATTCATAAAAATTTTCAAAATTTAAAAGAAAAAACTCAGGAAGATAAGGAGAGTAAAATATCTCGGTTTCTTTTTTTTCCTCAAAATCATACAAATAAACTTTATCATTTCTAACAAAAAGCAGTTGTGAATCAGGCTTTTCAATTAAAAACTTAAGAAATCCCTTTCGCTTAGCCCACAATCTTCCCTCATATTCGGTAGATTCATTATCAGAAAATAAAATCTCCTTAAATTCCGCATATAAAGAATTCACATTTTTATCATAATAATTTTTTATTTCCTTCCAGGGCAGTAAGATAATAAAGAAAATTAGAAAACCCATTAAGTTTTTAACCTTTGTTTCATTAATTCAGCAACTTCTGAAGGTAACGAAGCAACCGAAACATTTGCAGAATTAAGTGCTTTAATTTTACTTTCCGCTGTTCCTTTTCCTCCTTCAATTATGGCTCCTGCATGTCCCATTCTTTTTTCAGGAGGAGCAGTTCTTCCTGCTATGAAAGCAACAACCGGTTTTGAGATATTTTTTTTGATAAATTCTGCTGCATCCTCCTCATCTGTCCCGCCTATTTCGCCTATTAAAACGATTCCTTCTGTTTCAGGGTCTTTTTCAAACAATTCAAGGATATCTATAAATCTTGTTCCTATAATAGGGTCTCCTCCTATCCCGATCGCAGTGGATTGTCCGAGATTTGAGACAGTTAAATGATGCACAACTTCATAGGTCAGTGTTCCGCTTCTTGAAACAACACCGATAGGTCCTTTTTTGAAAATATGCCCGGGCATAATTCCTACTTTTGCTATTTCGGGCGCAATAACACCTGGACAATTCGGACCTATGATTCTTGTATCTTTTCCGGAAATATAATCCATAATTTCAGCCATATCCTGAGCAGGTATTCCTTCGGTAATAACCACAATTAATTTTATTCCTGCATCTATGGATTCATAAATCGCATCCTTTGCAAACTTTGCAGGAACAAATATTATGGAAGTATTTGCTCCTTCCTTTTTAACAGCTTCAAAAACACTGTTAAAGACCGGTATTCCATCCACACTCTGTCCGCCTTTTCCGGGTGTAACACCTGCTACAACCTTTGTTCCGTATTCTCTCATTTTTTTAGCATGAAAAGAACCATCGCGTCCTGTAATTCCTTGCACAACAACCCTTGTATCATTTGATAAAAGTATCGCCATTTTTCCCTCCTTGTTATTTAGAACAAATTATATTATAGATTTTATTCTTAATTCAAACCATTATTTTATAATTAACTTATGAAAGAAAAAACCCTTTTAATTATAAAACCTGATGCGGTTGAAAGAAATTTAATCGGAAAAATTATTATGATGTGCGAAGAAAACGGATTTGTTATTAAAAATATCCAAATGAAAAAACTGGAAAAAGAGGAAGCAGAAAGTTTCTATGCAATACATAAAGAAAAAGAATTTTTTAATAAACTGGTTGATTATGTAACTTCTGGTCCTATTGTTGCAGTGTTGCTTGAAAGGGAAAACGCTATTGAAATTTTAAGAGATTTAATAGGAAACACTGACCCGAAAAAGGCAAAACCCGGAACAATAAGATTCCTGTTCGGGTTGGATATAACCAGAAATTCTGTTCATGCCTCGGACTCAAAGGAAAGTTTTGAATATGAAGTAAAACATTTTTTTGAATGATCTTTCATTTTTCTGAACTCTTTTTTCCTATTTTAAAAGAGGAAATTGAGGAAAAATTAAAAAATAAAAGAGTTAAAAAAAATATTCTGAAAGACTATGAAATTTTTATTATATTTGAAAAAAAACTGAGTCTTTTAATCTCACTTCATCCCCAGATTTATTATATTTTATTTGATTATGTCTCCGAAATCTCGGGCAAGGAAATTCCTTATTTAAAAGAATTTGTTCTCAAAAATTCAGAAATCATAGAAGGTGAAAGATTCATGACACTTAATTTTGAAAGAAAAAACCCTTTGGGAGAAATTGAAAAAAGAAAAGCAATAATTGATTTTACAAAAAGAGCAAAAGATTTTTTGATTTTAAAAGAGGATAAAGTGATATATTCTTTCAGGAAGAAAAAAGAATTCAAAGTGAATTTATTTTCTAAAATAAATATTTTTAAAGGTAAAATGAATGATGAAAAGTTTTTTTATATAAAAAAACATATGCCTTATTTATGTGAGATTCTGAATGAAAAAGATAAAGATTTAAAAAACAAACTGGAATTAATTAAAAAAGGGAGTTTTTATGTTGATGAAGATTTAAATTTACATTTTATAAAAGATGATAAATATATTGAATTTCCCTCTTTAAATGAAGTCCTTTTATTCATTTACAGAAAAATAAAAGAAAAGATGGAAGAAGAAAAAAAGCAAAGAATCCTGAAAAAGAAGAAAGAAAAAGAAGAAAGAAAAAGATTAATCAGGGAAATAAAGATAGATCCTGAAGTATACAGAATAAAGGGAGATGTAATTTTAATGAATTTAAAACAACTTAAAGGAAAAAAGGGGAAATTTAAACTTTTTCACCCCGAAAAAGGGGAGGTTGAGGTTGAAATTAGAAAAAATGAAACACCGGAAAAAGCAGCGGAAAGGTATTATGAAAGATATAAAAAAATGAAAAGAAAAATAGAAAAAACAAAAGAGATAAAGGAAAAGAAAGAAGAGAAAAAACCTTTCAGGGAATACATATCGCCTTCCGGTTTTAAAGTGTATGTATCAAAAAGTCAGGATGTTGCAAATTCTTTAACTTTTAAAAAAGCAGACCCCTGGGATTATTTCTTTCATGTAAGGGATGCTCCGGGTGCCCATGTTATTATAAAAAGAAGTAAAAATGAAGAAATCCGAAAAGAAGATATAATTTTTGCAGCAAAACTTGCAAAGAAGTTCAGCAAATTAAAGAATGAGGAAAAAGTTTTGGTCATATGGACGGAAAGAAAATATGTAAAGCCAATCAAAGGATTCAAAGGTAAAGTAAAAATTTTGAAAGAAAATGTTATAAGAATATGATAAAATACATTCTTTATGGTTCAAAACTCTTAGTTTTTTTTGCTTCAAAAACATTTTATTTATCTTATTTACCCCCTGAAACATTAAAAATTGAAAAACCTTTATTTTTCAGGGATGTTAAAACGGATAATTTCTTTGTTTATTTCTTGCTTAATGACGGAACATTGTTCTCACTCAATCCTCAGACAGGTAGTTTAAAATCAAAATTTAAACTTAAATCCCTTATTTATTCAAATCTGTTTGATGTTTCATCCACAGGCAATTTTTATTTTTTATTGAACAAAGGAGGTATTTATTCAATTTTAAGACTTAAATTTTCACCTTTCGACACCACCGAATCTTTTTATGATTTTAATCAAAAAATCATAAATTTTTATGTAATAAAGGATAGTTTTTTCATTTTTGTATTTAAAGATAAAACAAAAATATTCAGAAAAAAGAGTGAAATTCTTGAAATAAAGGGGGAAAGTAAAAACTGCGGGAAATTCAAAAATATATTTTTTGATTATAAAAACGACACCCTTTATATTTTTAATGGAAAATTAAAAAAGAAGTTCCTATCAGGATTTAAATCGGTTTTTATGAACGATAAAGGTATCTTTGTAATTAAAAATCAAGACATAGAATTTATTAAAAATGATTGAAATTATCTTATTCTTCAATTTAACGAAGGGAATAATAACTTTCAATAATCCTTATTTGGTTTTAAGTTCACCCATTATTTCAACTATAAAGGTTTTTAAAGATTCAAATCCTGTTCCATACAAATTGAAAGGAGATACGGTTTATCCTCTTATACCATTAAAGAACGGAGATACAATTGAAGTTATTTATGAATCTTTTTTCTATAAAAAAGACACCACCCTTTTTAAACCGAAACCCTTTATTCCTGAAGAAAAAAAAGAAAAAAAAGAAACCTTTAAGATTGAGTCAGAGAGCCAAAATATAAATTTTTCGGGTGAAAAAACGCTTTCTGCAGGTATTTCTGATCAAGGTTTCAAAATTGAACAAAGTATGCATTTTGAGATAAGCGGTGAAATATCCGAAGGATACAGGGTAAGCGGTGTAATAAGTGATGAATCATATCCGGATGAAGAGGGATTTACAAGAAATCTATCAGAACTTGAGGAAGCAAGTATCAGATTTGAAGGAAAGGACTTTTTCGCGAGATTGGGGGAATTTAAAATTAAATCAAATTCTTTCCGGAATTTCAGCAAAGAGATGCTCGGGATCGAGGTTAAATACAGAAATAACAGAGAGGAATATTCCTTTTCCTTAGGATATCCGAGGGGCAGGTTTAAGACCGTGTATATTGAACTTATAAACAAAGACATAAATACTTTTACCCTCATTGACCCTTTAAAAGAGAAAATCGTTCCGGGTTCAGAAAAGGTCTATCTTGATGGAAAACCTTTAAAACCGGGCAGGGAGGGTGATTATATCATTGACTATTCAAGGGGAACAATAACTTTAACTCCCAACCTCTTTTACACCTCAAATTCAAATCTAAGAGTTGATCTTGAAGTAACCGAAAATGCTTATTCTAATTGGACTTTTCTATCAGGATTTAAAAAAAATTTTAAATTTTTTAATTTAAATCTCATGTTTTTCAACGAAAGTGACATTCCTTCAATGCCGAAAATTTTACTGACAGACGAAGATAAAGAATTTCTTAAAAATGTAAATGATACCTCATGGGTTATGTTAAACGGAATAGTTACGGTAGATTCAGGAGAAGGTGATTATGTATTAAAAAATGATACTCTCATTTATGTAGGTAAAAATAAAGGAGACATAAAACCGCAATTTATTTTTGTAGGTCCTGGTAAAGGTGATTACGATTATGTAGAAGAGAAGGGTTATTTTGTTTATGTAGGGGAAAATATGGGGAGTTATAAAATAGGCAAATGGGGTTTAACCCCTAAGAGTCTTAAAGATTTTATAATCGGTTTAAACGCAAATAAAAAAAATTTAAATTTTAATTGTGAAACCGGTTTCAGTTTCTTTAATCAGAATCTCTTTAATAAATATTTAAAAAAGGGATATTTTAATAATATAAAATTTAAAATCAATTTACCTTTTAAAATATCTCCGGGTTTTGAATTTTATTTTTTAAATAAAAAAGATTTTAAATCTCCTTTCAGGGTGACAAGTGAAAATTATTTTTATTATTGGGCAAAGAAATTTAAGGGAAATTTTTATGATTTAAGATTGAATCCTTTTATTGATTTTTACAAATTACTTAAAATCAAATTCGGTTACTCATATTTAGGTTCAGAAAACCTAAAAATGGTAAAAAAGGAAATCGGGTTTGAGGAAAGAATAATTTTAAATGCCGATTTTAATTTTGAGGAAGTCAGTTTTAAGAATTATAAATTTAAAAGGTACAAATTTTATATACAAAAGCAGGGAACAATAATTCCCTTTTACGGGTATAACTATGAAATAGACACATTGAACAACAAGAAAATAGAAGAAAAAACAGGGTTTAAGATAAATTTCAAAAAACTAAAATTCGGTTATGAACTTTTATCTTTCAGGTACTTAGATAAAAGAGAATTAAAAAATGGATTTAAAATTACCTTAAATCATGAAAAAGGAAATTTGAGATTAACCTTGAATGACATAAGAAAAATAAAAGCTTTTCAAAAGAATAAAGATTTCCTTTATTATGCAGAGGCAAATTTATATCCAAATGAAAAATTTAACTTTCATTTAGTTTCAAACTTAAGAAAAGAACAGGGAGAGAAGAGGATTTTTGAATATGTATATGTAGGTAAAGGGAGAGGGTCTTTTGAATATGATTCCTTGAAAAAAATTTTTTATCCTGATCCGGAAGGTTCTTATATTAAGAGGGTCAGGGAAATTCCGCTGGGAGAGGGAATATATAAAATGGAAAACGAGGGTAGTTTAAATTTTAATCTTAATAAATTTTATTTAGGCTCCGGAATAACTTGCAGAAATGAAAAAGGCGGAGAGAAAAAAGATTATCTATCTTTTTATTCATTCTTAAACTTTAATTTCCCTCTTAATCCCTCTTTTTCCTTTATTTTTAACAAGGATGAAAATTATTTATTAAACGAAATCTTTAAAAATAAAGACATAAATATGAATTTAACTGTTAAAAAAACATTTTTGAATAATTTCACTTTTGAGACCGGTTTTGATTTTAAAAGCAATTCTTTTGAAAGTTACGGAAACAAGTATGTAAAAAGAACATACGGTGTAGTATTCTCGGGCAATTATTTTTTAAAAGAAAAAGAGATAAGGTTAAAATTATTACCCGGTTATATTATTTACAATTATTTTTTACCCGAGGAAGAAAAGTTTACGGGTTATACCGTAGAGACAAAAACTCATTTTTTATTTTTGTTTTTATTTAAGACAAAATTTAAATCGGATATAGGAGTTATTTTCAAAAAGCCTTTTATTAAAAGTTATGTTTCAAATTTTGACAAAGACAGATGGAGAATTAATATTGAAAGCAGTATGGAAAGAAATTTAACGAATAATATTTTGCTCATATTGAAAGCCAGGTATAGAAGGGGATCAGTTTCAAAGCCGTTTTATAATTTTTATTTAGAAAGCAAATTACTTTTCTGAATTTTAATTCTTAATCCGGAATAATGAACTTGAGTTTAAAAGAGTGAGCTATTATGCCCGTCGTGGCATCCTCCGGCACAATAGTCCGTAGACGTCTGATTTGCATGCCATCCGGGTCCTCCCAGAACATGACAGGCTGTACAAAGCTCATACCAATAACCATATTGAGTTACACTGACTGGTTGTCCATTAACAACGGTCTTTATAAGGAATATATTAGGAGAACCATGAGGATCATGACAATCAGTGCAGGCAAGCACATAATTAAAACCGTTTAATATTTGATTCTCACTATAAGGAGCAATAACATCTCCGTAACTTGTGCCTGTTGCAACACTGTCTCCGTGAACATCTCCGTAAGGACCCCAGTCAATGGGATCTCTGGCTAAGGAGTCAAAGTCACTGCTGTGACATTCGAGACAAAAAGTTACATAATCAGGAATAGAATCATAAGGGGCAAGTGTATCTACAGGGTCTTTCATCCAGCCTATCAGAACATCGGTAGAATCAGGAAAAACTAACGGTCTTTGAGCAGTTATAATATGCGGATTATGACAATTTGTACACTCAACTTTTCGTGTCCTATCAAGGGGCTGGTATATCTGTTCTGAGTCAACAACAGGGTGATGGGTTGAATCCTGAAATTTACTTTTTACATCATATGCAGGAATTCCATCATGACAGGTATAACACAGATCTTCCTCTTCATTGTTAAGCGTATCACCTATGCTTATTTCTTCAACACATAACTTCGGATATACACCAGTAGTCGGGGAATCATCCGGCCATCCATGCGGCCAGTGACAATTAAAACAGGAATTCCTGAAAGAGGAAGGAAGGGGAGAATTTGGAATTGCATCAGCGGCTCTTGCAGGAGGCAGGACATTCCCGAGTGTATCCACATAGGCATAATTTGAGCCGTATTGTCCTCCGGGCCATAAAACGGTGGTATCTGTTAAATGAAGCCCTAAATTATTATTGTTAAATGTATGACACATTGTACAAATTTCATTTATTATTTGATTCAAAAGATAACCGTCTCCGCTTCCTGTCTTGCGAATTACATATCTATTTCCGCCTATAATTCCTGCTCCGAACAGAGAATCTGTCCATGAAATTGTATTGGAAGTATTTGAACTTATTATTCTTACTTGATACCAATTTCCTGTATCACTTCCCGCAGGGTATATCTTAACTTGCCATCCCACAAATTGATTTGCTGCCCAGTTTTTTAAAGTATCGGTCAAAGAGGTTCTTGTTCCAGAGCTTGCAGTTCCGTATTCACTTGTATCCGAATAAGCATAATGAACATCATGACAGGTCATGCATCCGATGGTGTCTCCTGCAAAAAGGGGCAAATTAGCAGGAACTGAATAATCCTTGGTTGCAGGTATCGGAACACCTACAGGATGTGAAGTATAAGGAGGAGTATTTTGACTTCGCGGGGCATGACAATCCCTGCACATCTCCTCTGCATCAGCCATTAAGAACGGCTTTCCATTTCTATGATTGTGCTGTTCATGACAGGTTGAACACACAAGATTATTTGCATCAACTCCTGTGGTAACATAATAATTTATATAAGTTGCAGTAGAAGTGCTTGCATCATACCCGGAATTATCACCCGGTACATCCCAGGCATGATGTATCCCGCCTGTTCCGGGATTTGCCTTTTTCGTCTCATCTATAACAAAATTCTTCGCATCCCCTGTAGGATTATGACATAAAGAATAACACATATTGTAATTACCGTTTACAATTGCCAAATAAGGACCCAATGCATTATGAGGGTCATGACAGGATTTACACCTCACATCCCAATCTTTTATTGAAGAATCATTATTGTGAGGATAATCGGTAGCAAGGAGAAAAGAAATGAAAAACAAAATTAAAATTCCTATTTTATTTTTCATTTTATCTTTACTCCTTTTTTAATAAAAAATTTACCGCTTTTTTCTTTGAGAATTACAAAATAAACCCCGGGTTTTATATTCAGATTTAACTTCTTCTCAATTTTACCTCTTAAGGAATTAAGCCCGGAAATCACCTTTATTTTCCTTCCATCAACAGAGAAAATGCTTAACTCATAGACTCCGGGAGGAACAATAATATTTAAGAACAGTCTTTTTCCTTTACTCTCTATACCTTCAAAAGGCTTCTCATCAATTTTAATAATTTGATACGCAAATATATCTATTCTTGAGTTTCTTTCATTAAGAATATAAAGTTTTTTATTTTTCCATATAAGTCTCGTAGGTGTTTTGAACTCCAAACTGTCCGAACCGTAATTTCCGAATGAATCAATTATTGTGCCTTTTGCAGGAAAAATTTTATATATTTTACCGTACAACGCATCGGAAACCAAAAGGTTCCCTTCGTCATCAAAGACAATTCCTCCACCTATTGTCCCTATTTTTTCAAAGATTGTATCTATAAGACTTCCAGACAAATCAAAAGCAATGATTCTTATCTTCGGTGCCGGTCCCCCTCTTTCCAAAACATAAAATTTTCTATTCTTTAAAATAAAGTCCCGGGGTTTATAAAGGGGAAATGAAATCCCTTTTTGCTCTATTCCATTAGCTGAAAGATAAATTTTGAGTATTTTGGAAGATTCCCTTTCAAGCAAATAGAGTGTATCCTTCACTTTCAATCCTCTTATATAGAACCCCGGAGGCAAATCCAAGAGTTTTGCCTTTCGCCCTTTTGTATAAGCAAAAAGTATGTTGTTACTCACAAAAAATAAAGTGTCCCCGGAAGAAAAAAGTGCATAAGGTTTTTTCACAATGATTTTAAATCCTGCTTGATAATTTAAAATAAAATTCTCTTCCGGGTAAGAAACCCATATTTTATCTTTACAAATAGCAAAATCACTCGCAAGTCCCCTATAGCTAATGCTGCCAATCAAATAAATTGAAAAAATTATCAATTTAATCATTTCGGTACCTCCTTTATATAATTATAACTTTAAGAATTAAAAAAAATCAAATCTTCTATAATAAAATATTAAATGTACAAAACAAATTGTTGGATTATAACGGAACATAAAGGTTTTTATTGAAGATATTCACTGGATTGACTCTTCAAGTTTAATGTTTTTGAAAGAAATGAAAAAAACGCCTTTTACATTTATTGCAACTTCAAGACCGGAAGAATTTGAAAGATTAAAAGGAATAGAATTTGAATGTATGGATTTAAAACCCCTTCCAGAGAAATTCCAGAAAAGGCTGATTGAGAATATTCTTAAAGCAAAGCCTGATGAAAAACTTAAAAAATTTTTAACAGAAAAGGCTCAGGGAAATCCCTTTTATATTGAGCAATTAATACTTGATTTAAAAGAGAAAAATTTAATAAAAAGAAAAAACGGTGTGTGGTCTCTAAAAGAAAATATCAAAGAGGTTCCCTTTAAAATTCATTCTTTGCTTCTATCAAGGTTTGAAAGAATAAAAGGTAAAGCAAGAAAAATACTGGAAATAGGTTCATGTATAGGAAATGAGTTTGAGTTCAATACAATTAAAAGGATAGAGAGAGGTATAAAAAAATATATAGAAACTCCTGTAAAAGAAAAAATTCTTTTTAAAAGAAACCGAGCATACGCCTTTACTCACTCTCTTTTCAGAGAAACCATACTCTCTTCATTACTTGAAAGGAAAAGAAAAAAATACCATCTTTTAATAGGAGAAGTCTTTATAAAGGAAAATAGAGACTCTTATGAAATTGCTTATCATTTAACAGAAGGGGAAGACATTAAAAGGGCGGTTATATACTGGGAGGAAGTTTTCGAAAATCTTTTTTCTCAGGGGTTAAAAGAGGAAATAGAAAACATTTTTGAATATCTTAAAAAACATAAAAATAAAAAGGTTCATAATATTTATAAACTTCTGAAAGCAAGGTATCTTGTAAAAACAGGAGAATATGAGAAAGCAGAAAAAATATTAAAAAAACTTATAAAATTCAGGGATTTAAAAAATGCGGTCTTGCTTTTCCTTTCAGACCTTTATGACTGGTGGGGAAAATATGAGAATATGAAAAAAATTCTTGAAAAGATAAAGTATAGGAAACTTTTTAAAAAACAAAAATTCTTTTATCTTGAAGAATGGGGGATTTATTATGATATGACGGGTAATAATAAAAAGGCAACTCAATATTACAAAAAAGTAATAGAGTTCGCAAAAAGAATGAATGAAATAAAAGCAATTCATGTAAATCTGTATAATATCGGCTGGGTTTATTTTAAAACAGCAGAATATGGAAAGGCGGAAAAATATTTAAGAGAATCCCTGGAGATAACACCCGAAGGTTATATATTTGATGAAGCAACCTGTTATTTAAGGTTAGGGCAGATTTATATAATAAAAAAAGAACTTGAAAAAGCGTATATATACCTGCAAAAAGCCCTTGAAGGATTCAGGAAAACAGGTTTTTATTACTGGGAAGAGCTCGCTTTATCTTCTTTAGCCGATTTTTACGCTGAAAAAAAGGATTATAAAAATTCACTCAAATATGCAAAAATGGCTGATAGAATATCATATAAATTGGGACATAAGGGCTTATGGGAGTTAAAGGTCTATTTATTTTTTAAAAAACTTAAGGAATTTGAAGAAAAAATTAAGAATAAAGAAAAAGATTTTCCCCTGTTGTATTATATATATCTTCATGCGAAAGAGAAAAGGGAAACAGCCGAAAAATGGAAAAAGGAATGTAAAAATTTAATACAAATAGACAAAAAATTGTTAAATAAAAAATTTACTCCCCTTCACATGATAAGCCTTTATAAAAAATATGTGAGAAACATTTGAAATATTTACAACTTTGAAAACACAATATAATCATGAAAAAAATAATATTTGACCTTCACCAGGACTTGCTCCATCCCTTAATTTTTAAAAAGGATTTTACAAAGGATTTTTTTAAATTCAATGTTGTATCAATATTTACACTTCAACCATGGATGAACGATTATATTGAAACCTCCGATATTTCAGAGGTTTTGAGAATCATAGAAACATACAGGGAATTTGCGGAGAAAAATAATATTATAATTATTGAAACAAAAAAAGATTTAAAAAGGGTTTTAAATTCAAATAAAAAGGGATTTATTTTAGAAATTGAAGGATGTGCAAGTATAAGGGATAAATATATTTTAAAAGCTTTTATAGACCTGGGAATCAGAATTTTCACATTGACCTGGAACAATTCAAATCATATTGCTTCTTCATGTATGGATAAAAATGATTACGGACTCACGGGTTTCGGGAAAGAAATTGTTATGAAAATTGCAGAGGAAAAATGCATTGTTGATTTAGCTCATTCAGGAAGAAAAACCTTTTATGATGTTTATAAATTAAAGGTTCCCTTTATTGTTTCTCATACCGGAATACTTGAAAAACCGAAAAACAGGAGAAATATTTCATATAAAGAAATGAATATGATTAAGAAAAGAAAAAGCGTTGCAGGAATAGGCCTCGGAAATCTCTTCTTTGAAAGAAAAATGAAAAAAGAAGAGGTTTTAAAGGAAATAAAAAAATTGATTAAAAAATATCCCGAAAATCTTGCCGTGGGTTCTGATTTATTCGGACTCTCCGAAAAACACATAATAGAAGGGCTTTACGGTTATAAAGAAATAGAGGAATCTTTAAAAGATTTACCTGATTCCTTTCTTTATTTAAACGCCTATAAATTTTTTGAAAAAAATCTGCCCTGATTTGACTTTTAACCTTCAACCTTATTAAAATTGAAATATGTTCAATAATAATATTATTAAAATTGACAAAGAGGAAATTTTAATAAGGGATATTTTTTATGAAATTTTGAAGGTTATTGAGAGGAAGGAAATCTTTGTGATAAAGGGGCCGAGGCAAAGCGGTAAGACGACCCTTTTGAAAATTTTAGAATTTTATTATAAAAAGAAAAAATATGAAGTCATATTTTTAAATTTTGAAGACCCTGATATACTTGAGGGATTTGAGAAAAATCCCAAGGAATATATTAAAAGTTTTATTCTTAAAAAGAAAAAATACGTATTTCTCATGGATGAATATCATTATGTAAAGGAGCACGGAAAAAAATTAAAACTTCTTTTTGATATTTTTAAAGGAGTAAAATTTATTGCCACGGGAAGTTCATCCCTTGAAATCAAATACAGTCTGGGAAAATACCTTGTAGGAAGGGTTTTTTCCTTTGAACTTTTACCATTCAATTTTTATGAATTTTTAAGATTTAAAAATGAGCGTCTCGCAAGGGTGTATTTACAAAAAAGAGAAAATCTTATAAGTTTTTTAAATAAAGGAACAAAAAAAATTGACTTAAGTGATATTTTCATAAGAGAATTCTTACCTTATTTCAATGAATATGCAGTATACGGCGGTTATCCGGAAGTTGTTAAAGAAAATAATTCAGAAATCAAAAGAATGATTTTGAAGAACATCTATGATACCTATATATCAAAGGATGTAATAGGTTTTTTAAAATATGATGACCCTTTTAAATACAGATGTCTTATAAAGGTTCTTTCAGTTTTGATAGGTAAACTTTTAAATTATAAAGAACTTCAGGATTCGTGTAACATCCATTTCAGGGAATTAAAAAGGTTAATTTCAATGCTTGAGGAAACATATATAATAGAGCGTATTCTGCCTTTTTTCAGAAATCCGGTTACCGAAATAAGAAAAAATCCGAAAATTTATTTTTTTGACACGGGATTGAGAAATTATGTATACGGAAATTTTGAAAATATTTATGAAAGACCTGATAAAGGAGAAATAGTCGAAAACTTTGTTTTTCTTGAACTTAAAAATATATTTAAGGATTATTCAATAAATTTTTACAGGACAATTGCAAAAGCCGAAGTGGATTTTGTTGTATCGTCGGGTAGCAGGATTTTACCGGTTGAGGTTAAATTTAAAAGTTTCAAAAAGCCCGAAATTACAAAAGGATTCATAAACTTTATAAAAAAATATAATCCCGAGAAAGCGCTGATTGTAACAAAAGATTATTTAAATAAAATCAAAATAAATAACACTCAGGTAATTTTTTATCCCGTATTTTTTATTTAAAACTTTTAAATCCTAAAATTATTCCTATGAATTTTGCGGATTCCCTTATTTTAACAATTGCTTTAATGGGTGATTTATTGCCCGGAAATGTTTTAAAGAACAGGATTCCTCCTGATTCGGGATTTATTCTTTTTGAAAAAGTTTCAAATTTCATAAAAGAATGCGATTTATCCTTTGCAAATTTTGAGGGAACATTTGAAGGAGAAGGAAAAGAAAGGGAAAAAGAATTCAGGTTTATTGTGCCTTTAAGTTCCCTAAAAGGTCTTAAAAAAAGCGGAATAAAGGAATTTCAATTGCAAACAACCATATTTGAACTCAGGAGAAAAATCAGCAAAAAAACTTATGAAATCCTGAAAAAGGGAGGCTTTATTATTTGGGGACCAAAAGGCACGCATCCCTATTACTTTCAAAACATAAACCTGAATAAACTTCTTTCAAAATACATCCGCAAAAGACCTTACCCGGGTCTAAGTTTTTCTAAATTTGTCTAAAAATAGGGGGTATATCATATACTTTTAGTAATGCACATAAAATTAAGGATTTTTTTAATTTTGCTTTCTGCAGCTCTTTTATCAGTTTTTAAAGAGTCTGCTCTCTTTTACCCATTGCTTATAACTTTAATATCTTTTATCATATATTTTTTTATTGAATACATTTATTATAAGAAAGAAATTGTGAAGATTTTGGCATCAATAATAAAAGAACAAAAGTTACCTTTAAAAATAAAAAAAATGAAAGGAATATTTTCCGGAATTGAAGAACTTTTAATAATGGTATTTGATGAATTATCTTTAAAGACTTATGAATTAAAAGAACTTGCCTTCAAAGATCCTTTAACCAGATTTTATAATTTACTGTATCTTGAAGAACATTTAAAAGATATAATGAGTACTTTTACAAATGAAAAAATTTCAATTTTTATGATTGACATCGATAAGTTCAAGGAAATAAACGATACATTCGGTCATATTGCAGGAGACCATTATTTAAAAGAATTTTCGGATGAATTAAGGAAATCCCTTAAAAAGGTAAGAACACTTATTTTCAGATACGGAGGAGATGAGTTTTTGATATTCATTGATGATGAATTCGAAAAATCAAAAAATTTAATGGAAAAAATAAGGAAAATATTTGAGGAAAAAGAAATTTTAATTGATAATAAAAAATTGAAAACAACAATAAGCATCGGGGGGGGAGAATTCAGATGGGAGGAATTGAAAAACATTGAGAATATTTTAAAAACTCTGGATAAGAAACTTTACAAAGCAAAGGAAACCCGTAATACACTTTATGTTTGAAAAAATTTAATTTTTTATGGTATTTTATAATATACGGAGAGGTGCCCGAGCCTGGCCGAAGGGGCACGACTGGAAATCGTGCGTACCCCCACAAGGGGTACCGCGGGTTCGAATCCCGCCCTCTCCGTTTCTTAAAATCAAATGAATATTTTTCTTTTTATTTTTTTATCTCAAACTGCTTTAAATTTTTATTTCAGAAACCCTTTAAATTCTCTTTATTTTTTACACAGGGGATTCTTGGATGTCTCTCAGGGTGAAGGAATAACAGGCGCTTCGTATAATCCGGCAGCCTTACATTTCGGTTCAAAAAATGAAATCACGGTTTTTGGAAGTAGTGGATACAAAACTTATATTGACTTTAACATTCCAATCGGAATTGACTCTGTTAATGGAACAGAAGTTCCTAAAATTGTGGTCCCTTTCAATTTTTCTCTTGAAGACAGAGGGGGGATGGATTTTATAGGAGCAAAGACAAAGATAGGAGCTTTTGATATAGGAATTTCTTATTATACAGAAGATGTTATAGGTATGGATCTTATTTTGGATTTTAGTCAGCAGATAAACAATTTAACTTTAAACATAAAAGATACCCTTTCCCGAGAAGATCACCCTGATATTCCCTCAGGTACAGAAATACCCGTTAATATTACACTTAAAGGTGATTTAAACTTCTCACTTTCCGGAAACGGCGGAATAGAAGCAAGTGTTAAACCGATTTCCTTGGGTGCCGCGATAGGATTCGGACCGGTTGCAATAGGAGCAGGACTGAATATAAAAAGATATAAAGGAAATGTAAATTTAAAATATGATATCTTCGGGGGTTCTCAAGGACTTTCCCTTTATTTTGATTCACTTGTTGTTGACAATCAGGGGGATACTTGGAATGTTGATTTAAACATTAACGGAAACCTTAACCAGAAATTATTTGAAGATAAAATATTCGGAGGATTTTCAGGGACTCAAATCGGGCTTTTATTGGGGACAAAGATTCAGGTTCCTTTAATAACCGCAGGGCTTGCAATTGAGTATTCTCTGCCTTTCACTATTTCGGGAAGTATTAGCGGAACATATGAATACATAGATGGAATCCAAAGTTATGTGATTGATACAAATCAGGTAAATATTGATACTGTGACGAATACGATAACGGGCGATGTTGTAATTGATTCTATTGAATTTTATTATTCAACTCAAAAATATGAAATATTAAAAACATCTTTAAACTTCCCGGGGATCTTAGGAGTTAAAGCGGGTATAAATTTAAATCTTATTGCATTTAACTTTAATCTTGCGGGAGGAATTGATATACCTTCAGGAAATTATTGTTTCGGAAAAGCGTATTTTATGTTGGCAACCGGATTCGGTGCGGGTCCTTTCCATGCAAATCTTGGAAGTGTTTTTTCATGGCGGTATTTAAAATATAAAGACTTTTATCTTTTCACACCCCCGAATGTAACACTCGGAATAGGAGGAAATATAAGCTTTCCTTATTTTTCAATTTACCTCGGAGCAAGGGCACAGCCGTTAGCCGGGGTTTTATCAGGAATTAAGAAAATCGGGGGACAGGGAAAGATAACCTTAAATCCTTTAAAAGCAAGTGCATTTAATTTCGGAATCAAGATAAAAATTTAATGCAGGATTTTTTAAAAGAATATGAAAAAAGAAGAGAATTAATCGAGATATATTTGAAAAAATT
The DNA here is from genome assembly GCA_024277525.1 of Caldifarciminota bacterium. Classification (GTDB taxonomy): domain Bacteria; phylum Hydrothermota; class Hydrothermia; order Hydrothermales; family JAJRUZ01; genus JAJRUZ01. Next base: position 17,232 of record JAJRUZ010000043.1, read on the forward strand.
TCTTGAATTAGAAGGAGTCTCTTCACCTTTAAAAGAAGCGATGCAATATACAATTAAAGCAGGAGGTAAAAGATTCAGACCCGTTATAATGTATGAAACTTACAGAATTTGCGGGGGCAGAGATGAGGAAGAAATCATGCCTCCTGCCTGTGCTGCTGAATTAATCCATACATTTACTCTCATTCATGATGATTTACCCGCAATTGATAATGATGAACTGAGAAGGGGAAAACCGACTTTACATAAAGTTTTCGGAGAAGATGTTGCAATACTTGCAGGTGATGCACTTTTTATTTACGGAATAGAAGTTTTTCTTGAGGCGAAGTCGGAACCAGAAAAAATCTTGAAAGCCCTTAAATCACTCGTAAAATCCTTAGGGTCAAAAGGTGTAATTGAGGGTGAAGTTCTTGATGTAAAAGGTGTGGGAATGAAACCGAATCAGAACTATGTTAAGAAAATTCACGCAAAAAAAACAGCTCTTTTTATCTCATCTTGTCTTGAAATCGGTTCTATTTTCGGAGGAGCAAACGATGAAGAAATAAAGAAATTTAAAGAAGCGGGGTTTGAAATGGGTATGGCTTTTCAAATACAGGACGACATTCTGGATATAGTAGGAGAAAAGGAAAAACTCGGCAAAGAAGTAAGAAAGGATGCAGACAAAATGACCTTTGTTAAAGTGTTCGGTCTTGAAAAATCAAAAGAGATTGCAAGAATACATATTCAAAATGCGAAAAAAATTTTAAAAGAATTGCCTTATAACACAAAATTCCTTGAAAAAACATGCGATTTCATAATTTCAAGAAATTATTAATTTTTTTCATTTTTCTTATATCTTTATTCTCTCAGGAAATAGAAGAGGAAGAAATTAAAGAACCTGCACTTATTGAGGAAATATATGAAAAAGAGTTTATAAAGGTAAATGTAAACAAAGCACAATTAAATGAATTGCTCAACATATCCGGTATAAACAGGAAACTCGCAAAAAAAATCATTAAAGAAAGGAAAAAAGGTTTCTTTGTATCCTTCAAAGATTTTAAACAGAGATTAAATCTATCCGATGAATATGATTACCTTGAAAATTATCTTGATTTTAATCTCTTAATTCTAAATTTTTATCAGGAGACAAAGGGATACTACAGGGATAAATACGGAGAAGGAAAATTTTACAGAACGGTAAAAGGAAAATTAAAAGGTACATACTCATTTATTAATTTCGGGATCGTGCATTATCAATTTCAAAACATTGATAAATTTTTCAGTGAAATCAGGTATAAAAGAATGAAATTAATTATCGGAAATTATGTATTTGAGTACGGCAAAGGATTTTTATTCGGTAAAAACTATGCCTTTTCTTCGGAACTCTTTTACATACCTTCAAGATTAAAAAATTTAAAACCTACAATCTCATACAGTAGGGAAATAGGAGAAGAAGGAATTGCTTTAAGTTATAAAAATTTAGATATAGGTTTTGCATATAAAAAGGATACATTTTATACCCTTTACACTGCTTTTCCGATCGAAAGATTACAAATTTTACCTTTGTTCGGTTTTTTAAAAGATATAAAAAACAATAAAGATGTGCCCTTTTTTGCGGTTACCGGTTCTTTTTTCGGTCCGTTTTATTTATTTACGGAAACAGGCTATATAAACAATTCTTTTTATACATACACAGGAATAAGAAAAATTTATGATTTTTCAAGATTATTTTTGTTTTTCTATATATTACCTCAAAATCATATAAATTATTTCAATACATGTTTTGATTCCCGAAAAGAGGGAAAGAACGAAAAGGGCGCAGGAATAAGATGGGAAGGGAAATGGAAAAAATTGATTTTGAGAATAGACGAAAGAATTTTTAAATCATCTGATTTTTACGGTGGTTATGAGAGTTATATAAGAGGATACATAAAAATAAATAAACCTTTCAGATACATGTTTGAAATAAAAGATAGAAAGGTGAGTTTACATCGTTTAAGGCTTAAAAACAGGTTGGAATACAGAAAAAAAGATTTAAGAATAAGATTTAATTTATATTTTGAATGGAAAAATTATATAAAAGATACTCCCGGTGTTTTAGGAGGGATTGAGTTTACCAAGAACATATTTTTCGCAGGTATTTACAGTTTTAACATAAATGATTATTATAAAAGAATTTATGTATATGAAGCGGAGCCTCCTTCCTCTTTTTACCTTGAACCGATGTATGGAAATGGCTCCAGAATATATTTGGGATTTAAAATAAAAACGCAAATGTTGCACCTATTTACCAAATATTCGGAGAACATCTCGGACAGGGTAAGACCTGACAGGAGATTTTTATTAATTTTGATTCTGAAAAATTATTGAAAAGTTTATACTTTATAATAAAGGAAAAAGGAGTTATTTTGAGGACTGTAAATTTCAAGGAAAGTTCATTAATATTTCACTTATTAGGAGAGAAATTCGGAACTTCAAAAATAATTGCTCTCGGAGTAAAAAGACCCACAAACCCCTTTAAAGGAACTGTAAGTCCCGGGAATATAGTGGAGATAGTATATTATAAAAAAGAAAGCGCAGAATTCGGAAAAATGAGGGAAATAAGTTTAATATGGAAACCCGAAAAAGTAACTCGGGATTATAGAAAATTTCTGATAATGGGGTTTTTATTAAAGATAATATACATGTATACCATAGAGGGTGTAAAAGTTTCGGGATTATTCAAATTTACCGAAAAGATGCTTAAAGAAATAAATGAGGTTGAGCCGAAAAGGAATGTTGTTTATTCTCTTGTTTTGAAATTCTTGAGTGTAATCGGTGTGGGGCCGGAGATTGAAATTTGTTTGAGATGTTCTCAAAACTTACAAAAAGGATATTTTATAATAAACGAAGGAGGAGTTTTTTGTGAAGATTGTGCATCGAATTTTTTTGATAAAGTTTTTATAGACAGGAAGAATTTAGCATATTTCAGATTTCTGAGGGATAAGAAATTGAAATCCGTAAAAAATCTTAAAATTGAAAATGATGAAAATTTAAAAGAAATTTTATTAAATTTTACAAATTTTTACTTAGGAGAAACGATCTGTAAAGATTTTAAAGAAATTTTAAAAAGAGAAATCTGATTAAACCGGAGAAAAAAGATTTAAAATTTCGTTCTCGGAGAAGAGAATGAATATTAAAAATTCTCTTAGGAGAAAGAAAATCAAAACAAATACATGAAAACACGGTTCTTATAGAAGAGCAAAAGCGGTATGTGAAGAGTAAGTAATTACATAGCGGTACAATTCACACTTTATCTGTCACCTATCAGAAAAGCCCTTAATTCCTGAACCGAACCGAAAATAAAATCAGGACATAAACTTTTGATTCTTTCAAAGTTCCCAAATCCATAGGTTACAGCAATTACTTTTATTCCAAACTTTTTTGATGCAATTACATCAACCTCATGGTCACCTATAAATATAAAATGTTCTTTGTTTTCAAATTTTTTTAATATAAAATCAAGAAGTTCTTCCTTTGAAGTAAATGTTTCGTCAAGATTGCTTCCCTTAACAAAATCAAAATACTCATAAATATCAAAATATTTAAGAATTTTTTCAGCATAAACCGTTGGTTTTGAGGTGCATAAAATTAAAAATTTATTTTTATTTTTTAATTCCCTTAAAAGTTCTTTAATACCGGGATAAATTTCATTCTCATAAATTCCCTTCTCAGAAAAATATTCCCTGTAATATTTGACAGCAAGAAGTGCCCTTTCTTTGTCCATATTAAAATATTTCACAAAGGATTCATGAAGAGGCGGACCTATAAATTTTTTCAAAAATTCTCTGTCATTAAAGTCTATATTCATTTTTCTGAGAGCATAAATTACAGAGTTAATTATTCCTTCAGAAGGGTCTGTAAGTGTCCCATCAAGGTCAAAAATTATATAATTGAAAGGCATTATTAAATTTTAAGATTTTGAAATGTAATAATGTTTTAATTTAAAATAAATTTATGTGCCTTGGTATCCCGGGTAAAATTATAGAAATTTATGAAAAGAATAATTCAAAATTCGGAAAGGTGGATTTCAGCGGGATCAAGAGAGAGGTCTGTCTTGATTTAACTCCAGATGCAAAGGTGGGTGATTATGTGATAGTCCATGTGGGTTTCTCCATCTCAATTCTTGATGAAAAGGAAGCCATTGAAACTTTAAAAACATATAAGGAATATATGGATTCCTTGGAAGATGAAATATCTCTCTGAGTTCAGAGACCCAACCGCAGTTGAGAAAGTTATTGAAAAAATAAAAGATATATCCAGAAAAGAATACACAATAATGGAGATATGCGGTTCCCAGACCCATTCAATTCTGAATTCAGGAATTGATGCCTTACTTCCCGAAAATGTTGTGCTTGTGCACGGACCGGGCTGTCCTGTATGTGTTACTCCGAAGGAAATGATTGATACCGCCATTGAGCTTGCAAAGATGAAGGAAAATATCCTTTTCACATACGGAGATATGCTCAGGGTTCCGGGTTCAAAAGAGTCCCTTTTTCAGGCAAGGGGAGGGGGAGCAAATATTAAAATGGTTTATTCTCCTTTTGATATTCTTGATTTTGCAAAGAATAACCCTGATAAAAATGTTATATTTTTCGGAATAGGTTTTGAAACAACGACCCCTGCAAATGCAATGACGATATTGAAAGCAAGGGAAATGAACTTAAAGAATTTCTATGTTTTAATAGCACAGTTCAGGGTTCCTCCTGCCATTTCCGCGATATTAAATGACCCGTTTAACAAAGTTCAGGGCTTTCTTGCACCGGGTCATGTATGCACTGTGATGGGAACAGAGGAGTATATTCCTATTGCTGAAAAATATAAGGTTCCGATTGTTGTCACAGGTTTTGAACCCCTTGACCTTGCTGAGGGAATCTATATGGTTATAGAAAGCCTATCAAATGGAGAACACGGTGTCAAAATTCAGTATAAAAGGTCGGTAAGACCCGAAGGGAATTTAAAGGCAAAAGAAATTATAAATAAAGTTTTTAAAATAGGAAATCAGAAATGGAGAGGGATAGGTGAAATTCCTGAAAGCGGATGGGTCTTAAAAGAGGAATTTGAGGATATGGATGCAAGGAAGCTTTTAAATAAAAAAATAGAAGAAATTGAGGAGACAAAAGAGGGATGCATTGCAGCCCTTATATTGCAGGGAAAAAAGAAACCGAATGACTGCGAGTTATTTGCTAAAACCTGTACTCCTCTAAATCCTCTCGGCGCCCCGATGGTTTCTTCAGAAGGAGCATGTGCTGCATATTATAAATATAAAAAATATGAAAATTGAACATTACGAATTCGGTAAAATTGTTGTGGAAGGGAAAGTTTATACACATGATTTGATAATTTATCCTGATAAGATCACAGAAAGCTGGTGGAGGAAAGAAGGACATTCTTTATGTATTGAGGATATTGAAGAAGTCTTTGAATATAAACCCGAAATTTTAATTATAGGCACGGGTTATTCCGGTGTTATGAATGTCCCTGAGGAGGTTATAAAGGAAATTGAGAAAAAGGGAATAAGAGTTGAAGTTTATTTCACAAAAGAGGCGGTTAATAAGTTCAATGATTATATTGAAAAAGGTAAAAAGGTTGTGTGTGCTTTACATCTGACCTGTTAATATGAAAATAATAGAGGTTAAAAATCTTACAAAGATTTATAACGGTAAAAAGAAAACAATCGCTGTTAATAATATTTCTTTTGAAGTTGAAAAGGGTGAGATAATAGGACTTTTAGGTCCCAACGGAGCGGGTAAAACAACAACAATCAAATGTATTGCAACCCTTATAATCCCTGATTCGGGTGATATATTTATAAAGGGTAAAAACGCCTTTAAGCATCCCTCCTTTGCCTTAAAAAATATTTCCGCTGTTCTTGAAGGGAACAGAAATATTTACTGGAGATTAAGTGTAAGGAATAATCTTGAATTCTTTGCAGGGCTTCAGGGATTGAATCCGAAAAAAATAAAAAATAAAATTGATGAACTGATTGATTATTTCAATTTAAGAGAAAAAGAGAAAGCTCAAGCAAGATTTCTATCAAGGGGAATGCAGCAGAAACTTGCTGTTGCCTGTGCCTTTGTAAGGGATACAGAAATTTTGCTTTTAGACGAACCCACACTCGGGCTTGATGTGGAAACAACCCATGAATTGAAGGAACTTATCAAAAAGAAAGCAAAGGAGGAGGGAAAGACATTAATTTTGAGTTCCCATAATATGAAACTTGTTGAGGATATATGTGAAAGGGTTATAATAATAAACAAGGGCAAAGTTGTTGCAATAGATTCAATAAGAAACTTAAAAGAATTTTTCGGATATAAAGATTTTTATTTTGAAATAGAAGGTAAAATTAAAGAGGAGATAAAAAGGGAATTTATTGAAAAATTTGAACTTGTTAAATTTAAAGAGGATGAATATGTCACAGAGATTGAGATAGAATTGAAATCAGCCGAATATATTTATGATGTAATTGATATGATGAGGAAAAATAGTTTTAAATTAAAAAGAATTGAAGAAAGAACCCCTGATTTTGAGGAGATTTATTTAAAAATTGTTAAAAATGGGTGATTTGATACTTTTCAAAACGGTTTTTAAGAAAGAGTTTATTGAAATGAAAAATTATCTTTTCAATACCCTTTTCAGTATGATTTCAATTTATATGATTTTTGTTTTTATGTTTTTCGGAATAAAATTTATTTCTCCACAGGCAGTAAAGTTCGGAAACACAATTGAGGGGTTAATAATAGGTTATTTTATATGGCTTTTCTCAATTTTCGGATACTCGGATATGTCATGGGGTATAATGGAGGAGGCAAGAGCAGGAACACTTGAACAATTATCAATGACACCTTTCGGACTGCATAGGGTTCTAATTTACAGAATTATATCAACTTTTTTACTGACCTTTTTATACACGGTTCCCATGCTTTTCCTGATGATGATAACCACGGGTAAATTCCTTCATATTGACCTTCTGACAGTGTTACCGCTTATATTATTCACAATTCTTCCTTCCTTTGGTCTCGGATTCATTATGTCGGGTCTCGGGCTCATATTCAAAAGATTGCAGGCATCCTTTCAGATCTTACAGTTCATATTCATAGTTTTTCTTCTTGCACCCTCTGATAAAATATTTGCCTTCAAATTTCTACCTTTTTCACTCGGTGTAAGATTGATTTCTCAAAACATGATACATAAAATAAAAATATTTGAAATGAATCGCCTTGATCTTTTAATTCTTGTTATTGTTGCTCTTTTCTATTTTTTTGCAGGATTTTATATTTTTAAAATATGTGAAAGAATTGCAAAAAAGAAAGGAGTTCTGGGGCATTATTGAAATGTTGATAAATCTAAAAAAAAGAAGTTAAAATTTATTATGGAAAACAGAATTGAACTTATTAAGGCTCAAATTGAGAAGCTGAAAATTGTAACTACATTCATCATAACTTTGAGTGGTGGTATTTCTACCTTACTTTTTGCCGGGAAGTTGAGCATATTGAAAATATTACTTCTGATTGCAGGACTTATACTTCTTGGCATATTTATTACAATAGGATTGAAAATTTATGCTAAAATTAAAAAATTGGAAGAGGAGGTAATCTGATGATAAAAATCATATTCGCAATAATCGGTTCTTTGTTGCTTCTGGTTATGGCTGTAAGCTGGCTTATAATGGAATTAAAAGAGCCTAAAAGGAAAGCATCAGAATAATAAAAAAAATAGAACTTGCTCACGGTTCGGGCGGGATTTTAATGAGGGAGTTTATAGAAAAGGAGATAAAGGAAAGATTTAAAAATAATGAACTTGAGAAATTGCTTGATTCTGCAATCCTTGAGACAAAAAACAAAAAAATTGCCTTCACAACCGACTCCTATGTTGTATCCCCGATATTTTTTCCGGGTGGAAACATAGGAGAACTTGCTGTAAACGGAACCGTAAATGATTTAACCGCTGTGGGTGCTTTCCCTGAATTCATTTCCCTATCCCTTATTATTGAAGAGGGTTTCTCTTTTGAGGATTTAAGGAAAATACTTGATTCAATAAAAAAATCAGCGGAAAAGGCGGGTGTCAGGATTGTTACAGGAGACACAAAGGTTGTTGACAAGGGAAAAGGGGATGGAATTTTCATAAACACATCGGGAATAGGATTTATTCCACAGGATGTGGACCTGGGTTACCACAGGATTGAAGAAGGAGACCTGGTAATAATAAATGGTCCTCTGGGTCTGCACGGATTTTCAATACTTGTTTCAAGGGAAAACATTGAAATTGAGGGAGAGCTTAAAAGTGATACGGCACCCCTGAACGGTTTATGGAAAGCCCTTTATGAAAACAAAATTGAAGTTCATTTCATGAGAGACCCCACAAGGGGAGGTGTTCAGGGAGTTTTGAATGAGATTGCGGAGTCCTCAGGGTTTGATATTTTAATAAGGGAAAAGGACATTCCTGTAACTGATGAAGTAAAGGGACTTTCCGAAATTCTCGGAATAGACCCCCTTTTAATGGCAAATGAGGGAAAAATGATTTTTATTGTAAAAAAAGAGGACGGAGAAAAAGCACTCGAGATATTAAAAAATACAAAGTACGGAAAAGAAAGCAAAATTATAGGAGAAATCCTGAAAAAGGGAGAGGGAGTTCTTAAATATGAAACAGCAATGGGAGTCGTAAGAATTCTTGATATGCCTTATGCTGATCCTTTGCCGAGAATTTGCTGATATAAAATCTCGGTTGTGTTTTAATCGTGTCTATGTTCTGGATTTCCCGAGTAGGACAGTTTCAATCAGGGCTTTTTTCCTTTTGCAGAAATGTAAAGTTTTCGGAATTGTTCGTTGTCAACTATTGCCTGGTTAATAAGAAAATAAGTTTCAAGATTTTTATTGGTTTCCCTTATTCTATCCGATAATTCCTCAACCAGATTCTTTAAAACAATAACCCCTATTTTCGGATCCTTTTCAACAATTTTCCAGAAATCATCTTTTTTCAAAACATAAAGAATTGTGTCTTTTAAAGCAGTGCAAGTTGCACTTCTCGGAGCATCCGTTATCAAAGAGAGTTCCCCGAAAAAGGAACCTTCATCAAGTTCCGCAAGGACCAATACAAGATCCCCTCTTTTTAACCTCACCTCTACCCTTCCGTCCTTAATTATAAAAAGAGAATTTCCCGGTGTTCCTTCTTCAAAAATGATCTCTCCTTTTTCATAAGTTTTTTCGTCCAAAGATTCCGCAATTTTTGAAAGTTGTTCATCTTTTAAACCATAAAAAAGCCGAACTCTTTTTAATATATTCACAATCTTCTCCTTTAAAAAGTGGGCGATGGAGGATTCGAACCTCCGACCTCCACGTTGTCAACGTGGCGCTCTCACCAACGCTGAGCTAATCGCCCACTTATAAAATTATATAAAAAATTCAATCAAATTTCAAGTCAAACAGCTGCGGGTGTTTTGAGGAGTTCCATTAACCTCTGATATTTCTTGGGAGTTTTCATTTTGGCAAGAATTTCCTTTGTCTTCTCAATTTCTTCCTTCGTAACGCTTTTTACAACTTCAGCCATTTCCTTCATTTTATTTGCAAACTGAATTCCCTCAGCAGCAGAAAACCAATCAAGTTGAACCCTCTCCTTCCTGATGCCCATTCTTTCAAGCCTTCTCACCATGTTTTCATATCTTCTTTTTGTATGCAAATTGGCATTGTTATAATGACAATCACCTATATGACACCCTGACCATAAAACGGCACCTGCACCTTTTTTGAGAGCATGAATTATAAAATCCGGTTTTATTCTTGCTGAACACATCGTCCTTATGATCCTCGCATTTGCAGGATATTGAAATCTTGAAACACCTGCGAGGTCCGCTCCTGCATAAGAACACCAGTTACAGGCAAAAACAAGAACCTTTTTTTCGGGCTCTTCCTCAAGGAGTGCATCAATTTGAGCATAAATTGCCTCATCGGGAAAATGTTTCATATCAATTGCTTCGGAAGGACACTCAGCACCGCATGCACCACAACCCGCACAGGAAGCCTCTATTAACGCAGGGACATTCCTTTCCTCTTTACTCCATATCCAAGCATTATAAGGACACACATTAGCACACATTCCGCATTTTTTACATGTTTCCGGATCAATCTGAGGAGTAAGAGCTTCAACCGTCACTTCACCTTTTGCCATTAAGATTCCTGCCCTTGCTGCTGCGGCAGATGCCTGTGTTACACTATCCTTAATATCTTTTGGTCCTTCAGCACAACCTGCAAGAAAAACGCCTCCTATCGCCGTATCAACGGGTTTTAACTTAGGATGTGACTCAAGATAAAAACCATCTTCGGATAGACTTAAAGCTAATAGCTTTTGAATCTCATTCCTGTCCCTTCTGGGAATTAATCCGACAGATAATATTGCCATATCCGCATCAAGTTCCACTTTTTCGGATAAAAGTGTATCTTCTGCATAAATTCTTAATCTCTTATCCGGGAGTTCCTCAATGCGCGAAGGAAGCCCCCTTATATAAACTACCCCTTCTTCCTTGCTTCTTCTGAACAAATCCTCAAATCCCTTTCCGAAAGCTCTTATATCCTGATAAAAAACATAAATTTGCGTATCAGGCCAGTGTTCTTTTATCAAAAGTGCATCCTTCACCGTGTTCATACAGCACACATTAGAACAGTATTTCTGCCCTGTTCTTAAATCCCTTGAACCCACACACTGAATAAATGCAACAACTTTCGGTATTTTACCATCCGAAGGTCTTATAAGTGTCCCTTTCGTAGGTCCTGCTGAATTAATGAGTCTTTCAAATTCAAGAGAGGTAATCACATTTTCATAAATACCGTATCCGTAGTCATGATTTTTCATAGGATCATATACATCCATCCCTGTTGCAATTATAATTGTTCCTACATCAAGTTCAACAATTTCATCTTTATCATCAAAGTTAATTGCTTTCTTTTCACATGCAGAAATACACTCTTCACAGACAATTGCTCCTTTCTTTAAGTTTAGACATAATTCCGGATCAATAATGTACTGGGTCGGAACAGCCTGAGGAAACGGGATGTAAATTGCTTTTCTTGTTGCCATTCCAACATCAAATTCATTGGGATGCTCTTTCGGACAAACTTCCGAACAATCCCCGCAGGCGGTACAGTCTTCTGTAACATATCTTGCTTTTTTCTCAATCTTGACATGAAAATTACCTATATAACCGGTTATCTCTTTTATTACCGAGTTTGTGAAAATCTTAATATTCGGATGTCTTCCTGCCTCAGCCATCTTCGGTGCAAGAATACAAATCGAACAATCCATTGTAGGAAAAGTTTTGTCAATCTGAGCCATTCTTCCTCCGATAGAAGGTTCCTTTTCAACCATATAGACTTGATATCCGGTGTCTGCCAAATCCAATGCTGCCTGAATACCCGCAACACCGCCTCCCACAACGAGTGCCTTTCTTATTATAGGCACCTTCGGCTCTTCTTGAGGCTTCAAAAATCTGGCTCTTGCAACAGCCGCTTTTACCAAATCTTTTGCTTTCTCGGTTGCCCCTTTTCTGTCATAAAGATGGACCCAAGAACAATGTTCCCTGATATTTGCCATTTCAAGAAGATATTTATTGAGCCCGGCTTCTTCAAGCGTTTTTCTGAAAGTTGGCTCATGTAATCTCGGGGAACATGATGCAACTACAACTCTGTTTAAATTATATTCCTTTATATCATTTTTTATTATTTCTTGACCAGGGTCAGAACATGTATATTTATAATCCCTTGCAACAACCACATTCGGTAATTTACTCGCAAACTCAGCCACATCTATGCAATCCACACTTCCTGCTATGTTTAATCCGCAATGGCAAACATACACCCCTATCCTGATTTCCTCATTGTTATTTTCCTTCATTTTTAATTCCTCCTTTTTTAAATTAAATTATCTTTTATTCTATGAAATTCAAAACCAATTTTTTCTTTTTCAAGCCCGAGAGCATAGGCAAGAAGTTCAAAGTAAAAATATACGGGTACCCTTTTTTCTTTGTTAAGGGAAATAACACTTTCAAATTGAGAAAAACAGGAAGGACATATTACTACTATCCCATCCACATCTCCGAAAGATTCAATTCTTCTTTTTGCAAGTTCAAGGGAAAGCTCTTTATCGGTTATAAAAACCGGGAGCCCGCAACATTCGTCTCCTTTTTCAACTACATCCGCACCGAGCAATTCCACCATCTCTTTCAATATTTTCGCATTTTTTAATTCGTCAAATTCCTGACTTACAAGATATGAAGGTCTCTTAAAATGACAACCTTCATGAACAGCAAATTTTTTACCCTTTAGGTCTTTGACAATTTTATTCTTTATTTCATCCTTTTTCTCTTTCCACAATGTATAAAGAAGATGCTCAACAGGAATAAAATTTCCGTTTCCTTTCAATTTTTTCACAGAATAGAGGGTCTCAAAACACCCGTTACAGATTGTCACAAGTTTGGAACCCAAATTTTTGGAAATTTCCAAATTTTTAACACCTCTTTCCATCCATTCTTCATATGAAAGAGACCTTACCCATACAGGATCAGGACAGCATGAGAATTCTTCACTTGTTTTATACTCAAGAGACAATTTTTCAAGTACAAATCTTGCGGAAAGGTCAAAACCAGGGAATTTCCTTGAAGCAAGACATCCGGGAAAATAAACGAGTTTGTTCTCCATTTTATTTACCTCCTGCTTTAATCAAGGTGTTTGATTCAAGCCATCTTTTTGCTCTCGGAGACAAAGGAACAGAGAAACCTTCTTTTCTTACAAGCTCAAGCTCCTGTACAGGAGTCTTAGGAGCAAATCCTTTTTCATACGCCTTTGTTCTTAAAAAAACAATGAGTTCAACAAAATTTAAACCTTGCGGACAATTTTCTGTACATTCATAACATGTTGTACATCTCCATATTTCATCCTTCTGAAGAACATCTTCTGCACCTATGTTTACCATTTCAATAATTCTTCTCGGGTTGAACCTTGTAGGGTATAGGCTGAAAACAGGGCAAAAAGAGGAACATTTGCCGCATTGATAACACATCCTCAAAGCATGTTCCCCCATTGCCCTGAAAACTTCTTCTTTAAAAGAAGGGTTTAATTTCATCTTTTAACCCCCGCTTTTAAAACCTGTTCGGCAAGTTCTTTTCCGACTTCAAGTGCTTTTAAATTAATGTCTACATAATCTTTTTTAACTCCGTTTTTTATAGACTCTTTCAATGCGTCCATAGAACACACATTCGTAATTCTCTGAAGTGCGCCGAGCATAATACAGTTTGCAACAAGTTTATTACCGATTTCTTCTGCCTTTCTTGTGGCGGGAATAGGATATTTTTCAACATCATTATTTTCTTCCGGTGTAACAAGGTCCGAATCATAAATCAGTATTCCTCCCTTTTTTAAGGTCTTTATATATTTTGAATATGCTTCCTGAGACATACATACAAGCACATCAGGTTCTGTAACCTTGGGATAAGAAACCATTTCATCGGGTCTATCCGCAATCACGATGCCGGAGGAACAAGCACCTCCTCTTGCTTCTGGACCGTAACTTTGGGTCATTGAAGTGTTGATTTTTTCAAATATTGTTAATGCCTGACCCAAAAGATAACTCGCAAGAACAATTCCCTGTCCTCCGAAACCCGCAAATTGTATTTCTTTTATTTTATCCTCCATTTTAACCCTCCTTAATTTGAGATATACTTTCTTTTAAAATTTGCATATAAGAAGGTTTTTCTATTTCAACAAATTCACCGACAATAATGTTTCCTCCGTGAAAGGAAAGCTCAGCATCCTTCGGGTCTATTCCGTTTTTTACAACACTTTTCTCCTTATAATACTTCATCTCATCCAGTCCTTCTCCTATTTTATTGGGTCTTCCGAAACCCGTGGGACACGGTGAAATTACCTCAATAAAAGAAAAACCGTCCCTTTGCAGTGCCTTTTTTATACTTTGTCTGAGATTGTACGCATGTAATACGGTCCATCTTGCAACAAATGTTGCGCCCGCTGATGCTGCAAGATAGGGAAGGTTGAACGGAAATTCAAAATTTCCGTAAGGAGTTGTTGTCGTCTTTGCCTTATACGGTGTTGTAGGTCCGAACTGTCCCCCTGTCATTCCGTAATTGAAATTATTTACACAAATCACGATTAAATCCATGTTTCTTCTTGCTGCATGAATAAAGTGATTGCCTCCGATTGCAATTATATCTCCGTCTCCCGAAAATACAACAATCTTCATTTCGGGTTTTGCAATTTTAAGACCTATTGCAAAGGGAATCGGTCTTCCGTGAGTGGTGTGATAAGAATCAACCCTTATATACCCCGCTATTCTTCCTGTACACCCTATTCCGCTTATAATCGCAATATCCTTCGGGTCAATCTTCAATTCCTCCAGAGCATATAAAAACGAACTCATTGCTATTCCCAAACCGCATCCGGAACACCATATATGAGGCCATCTTTCTTCCCTTATCCACTTTGAAAGCGGATGTTCAATTTTTTCCCTGGTTTTTGTTCCCATTCTTTATTCCTCCTTTATTTTTTTAATTATTTCATAAGGTGTTATTAAATCGCCACCGAGTTTATGAACCCCGATAACAGGTAAATCACTTTTTATCGCCTTCAAAACCTCTCCCCTCACCTGTCCTGAATTTATCTCTGCAACAACTATCTTTGAAACTTTTCTTGAAAGCTCTTCTATTTTTTCATAGGGAAAAGGCCATACGGTTATCAATCTTAAAAGACCCGCTTTAATCCCCTCTTTTCTCAAAATCTGAACCGCTTTCAGAGAACTTCTCGCTGTAATTCCGTATGAGACAATCAAAATATCCGCATCATCCGTTTCTATTTCCTCATATTTTATTATATCATGTTTGTTTTTCTGAATTTTATCAAGCAACCTTCTTACAAGTTTTTCATGTGCCTCCCCTGTAATAACGGGATAACCCCTTTCATCATGAGTAAGACCCGTCATATGAACAAAATAACCCTCGCCCGCAATCGCCATCGGAGGCACTAAGTCACCGTTCGGTTTATATGCAAGATATTCCTCGGGTGGAACATCAGGTTTTTTTCTTTCAATAAGGGATATTGCCTTTTCCTCCGGAATTACCACTTTTTCTCTTAAATGACCAACTGCCTCATCCGAAAGGATCACGACCGGTGTCCTGTATTTTTCAGCCATATTAAATGCCTCAATCGTTAAGTCAAACATCTCTTGGCATGAAGCAGGAGCATAGGCAATAATTTCATAGTCTCCGTGAGAACCCCATTTTGCCTGCATTACATCTCCCTGCCCCACAAGGGTCGGAAGTCCTGTGGAAGGAGCTCCTCTTTGCACATTTACCACAACACAAGGGACTTCCAGCATCACCGCAAGTCCGAGATTCTCCATCATAAGTGACATTCCCGGTCCGCTCGTTGAAGTCATGGATTTCATACCTCCGCAGGAAGCCCCTATTATGGCTGCCATTGAAGCAAGTTCATCTTCCATCTGAATATAAACACCTCCGAATTTGGGTAGTCTCCTTGACATCCATTCTGCAACCTCTGTAGCAGGAGTAATGGGGTATCCTGCAAAAAACCTGCATCCCGCGGCTATTGCTCCCTCTGCACAGGCATGGTCTCCGAGCATATAATGAATACCTGTCAATATTTTCCCGGCCATCATTTCACCTCCACTTCAATTTTTTCTGCAATGATTGCAAACTCAGGACATACTCTTTCACAGAATCCACAACCCGTACAGTTCTCCGGATTAAAAACAGGAGGATGGTAACCTTTGGAGTTTAACTTATCAGACCTCTCAAGGGATTCTGTGGGACAAAACTCTATACAAAACCCACAGCCCTTGCAAAGGTCTTCAATTATCGTAACTTCTCCTTTCCTTTTTTTAATTTCTTTATAATCAAGCGGAGTCCTCCAAAAAGTCTCCGAGTTTTTTTTAGGTTCGTCCATTTTTTTCCCTCCTTCGGTGTTATTTTAGGGTAAATTATAAGTTATAAAAAGAAAAGAATCAAAAAACTTAAAAAAATTACTCCCTTTTTAAGAAATAAAATATAACAAAAGATGGGGGGATTTTACCCCCCCGAAATTTAATTTTACCTTATGACCTGTACCTTTTTAATATCTCTCCTCTTCGGATTTTCAAGAACCAGGAAGTACGTCCCTGTCGGTAGAGGTCCGGATTTTACGGAATTTGTCCATTTAAAGGTGTAAAAACCGGGGTCAAGGGTTCTTTCGAAAACTTTACCCACGCGTCTTCCTGAAACATCCCTTACATAAAGTTTCACCTTTCCTCGAATATCGTTCGTGAATTGAATTACGGTGTAATTTCTGGAAGGATTGGGAGCAATAGAATGAATTGCGAGCGGTCTACCGTAAATAGAGACTTTCACTTTAACAGGACCGAATGTTTGGACTCCACCGGATACCGTTCTTAGAACAGCTTTATAAATATATGTTTTTTTCCATTTTACATTTTTGTCAGTATAGGCGAATTCAGATTTTGCAACTTTTCCGGTGTAAACAGTTTTAAAGCTTTTTGCATTTTCTTCTTTTTTATAGATTGTGAGATTTCCTGCACTTCTCAAACCGCTCACTCTAATTACAACCCCCTCAGGTGATTCGGTTGCAGCCATATGTGCTTCCATCACTCCGGCAAGTATATCTATAATTGCAAATCCTTCATAAGGCAGGTAATTACTGTATTTCACAACCGTAACCCACATTGTATCAAGGTCAACAGTCGGACTTATTTGAAGTGTATCAACGCCGTTAGCATTAGTGTAACCTCTCACATACATTGTGCTATCTTCTTTACACCACAATGTTATTAAGGCACTATCAAGAGGCGTGACTCCGTCTTGATCATATACTTGAACTATCACATCTACGGGAGTTGAAGTTACGGTTATGGTATCAGGATGGTTAACAACCATCGGAACCGGCACATCCGTCCATATATGAAGCTGAGGGTCTCCGAATAAATTATATTCCTGCATGCACCAGTTAACAATAGCGTCCGCTGCTATGTAAGGGACTTGTTGTGATTTCATTCTGTCTACAGCAGCTCCTAATATATCATAACCTTCCTGTCCCCATGCTTTTGTAAACCAGATTGACTGCCATTCTGAACGTCCCAAGTTGGAAAGTGTTCCCCAGCCGTATCTATAATTCAGGAGAAAAGCAACTGCACCACGTCCTACAAGCGTCATTAGATGTTCTGCATAAGAATCATAGTCATAAGCTCCGGGAAAACAGCTTATGGCATACATGATAAAGAGTCTATCACCGTTTAATAAGGAAGTCTCAATATCCGAAACCTGAACAGGATCACCGGAGCCGTACATCACTCCTATTTCATCACCGTGTCCCGCAGCATGCCAGAACCCGACTCCTACATTTAAGGTATCAATGGTCGCAATAGAACTGTAATTTGCCAGAATTTGATCATCAAGGAAAATATCTGTAAAACCAACAGGGTCATATTTGGCAATGGAATCATTAACCTGAATGCCTCCGTAACTCGGTCTGAAAAGAAGTTCCGAGGTAAGCAGTATTCTCGGCTGATAACCCAAGGGAGGATTTTTCTCATATGTAAGAGTCTTATATACAAATAGAGAGCAGGCGTCATATGCTTCCAGAGCTTCATCAAATAAAACCCTTCCAACATATACCTCCTGATAAAGGTCTCCATCCCAATCTGCATACCAAAAATCAGCTGCGATGGTGTCTTCATCAGAATAATATCCGGCTGCGGAAGAAGTGATAAAGACATCCTTTCTGGGCATCCACGTTCCTACATCGGTTTCGGCGTTTGTATTTAAAGGATCATCAGCATCTACATCATCTTCTCCCACAAGTAAAACATACTGAACCTGCCAAGCTGTATCAACATAAGCAATAAATTCCTTTATTTTATCCTGAACAGTTAGTCCCGGAAAATTAGCTTCAATAGAATCAAGCACAACTATTTTCGTAGGTACACCTTTTTTTGTTTTCCAATAAGCAAAAGGCTCCATAGCTTCATATATTTCCGGATGGTCCAAACCATCTATATTTATATCAGATGTGTCAACAATTATTACATATTCAACAAGATTGTCAGGAACAGGAACAAAAACTAAAGGAGCAAACGTATTTACATCTTCCGGATTCACGACCAAATCCGACACAATTTTTTTGGCAATCCTATATTTATTAAAACTTATCTTTTTTACAGGATTTACTCCTTCTTGATATCTTATCAGAATTTCAATTTCCGAATAAAGGTACAACTCCTTTGTTGAAGGAATATATTGAATCGGCGAAATAGAAACAGTGACAAGCTTAAATCCGTTCTTTGTTCCCACATGTGTTATTTTTGCTATTTCCGAAGGATAAGGCTTATTTGAATTATAAATTTTCGGATCAGGTCCTACAAAGGGAGGCAATTCTTTCTTATGAAACGGCACTGCCTTTTGAACAGGATAAATATTATATTTGCCGAGGAATATTCTTTTTGCTTTAACAACCTTTAACCCTTCAACCTCTGCGGAAGGCGGAATAACAAAAGTATAAGGAATCACCGGCAATTGAGGAGCACCGACCCGATACCAGTAGCTTGCACCTTTAACTTTGAGTTTTACAACATCATAGCCTTTTTCCTTTGTGAAGGAGATATCCTTTTTAGAGTAGTAGAAGGTCTTGGAGAGGGTACCGCCGTTCAGAACAGCGGCCATCAGACATAGGGCACATATTTTTTTTACATACTTCATATCACCTTTTTTAGTTAAAGAGGGATTCGGACCCTACACATCCTTCATTATATTTTACCATCTTTTTTTTAAAATTTCAAGTATTAAATCCAATTCATTTTCATTGAAAATCATTAATCTATTTATATAAAATAAAAAACTATGAATGACGAACAAAAATTATTCAAAGAAGCAAAAAAACTGTTTGATGAAGGAAAACTCTGGGATGCATTGAGAATTATGAAAGACCTTGCTGAAAAGAAAAAAAATTATGCAGATTTTCAAAAATTTCTCGGAGTAATATATTATTCCCTGGGTTTTACGGACGAAGCAATTGAACAATTCGAAAAAGCGCTTAAAATTAATCCGAATTATATTGAGGCTCACTTGAATATGGCTATTGTCTTAAATGATAAAGGTGATTATGTCAGAGCAAAGGAACATTACGAAATAGCCACAAAATTGGAAAAAGAAGGAGGAAGAATACCAACCTCCTTGAGAAATAATTTGGCAAACACTTATATGAAACTCGGAGACACCTATTTTGAAGTAGGTGAGTATGAAAAGGCAAAGGAAGAATATGAAAGAGCACTTGAACTTGCTCCTTATTTTCTTGATATAAGAACAAAACACGCAAGAGTCCTCATGCAAATGGGTGAAATAGATAAGGCAATATACTCACTTGAAGAGGTAACAATGTTGAATCCGAAATATGAGGAGGCAAAACTTTTACTCGGAATGTGTTATTTCAAGAAAAATAATAAAGAAAAAGCAAAAAAGTTATGGACCGAAATTCTTGAAAAAAATCCCGAAAACCAAAAAGTAAAAGCATATCTCTCACTTTTAAAAAAATGAAAGGAGATAATTTGAGGGAAACATTAAATCTTCCGAAAACCGAATTTAAAATGAAGGCTTCCTTAAAACAAAGGGAGCCCGATATGATCAAATTCTGGGACAGGATTAAAGTCTATCACAAAATGCTCTCCGAAGAAAGAAAACTCTTTGTGCTCCACGATGGTCCCCCCTATTCAAACGGACATATTCATATCGGAACAGCAATGAATAAGATACTCAAAGACTTCATTATAAAGAGCAAAATGATAATGGGATATAAGACTCCTTATATTACGGGCTGGGACAATCACGGGATGCCTATTGAAAATGAGGTTGTAAAAAGTGATAAGGAAATAAATGAAATCCTCTCAAAAGACCCGCTTGCACTCAGGAAGGATAATGTGCGGAAAATACTGAGAAAAAAATGTGAGGATTTCGCGAGAAAATGGATGGAGATTCAAAAACAGGAATTTAAGCGACTTTTATGCATAGGAGACTGGGAAAATCCGTATTATACAATGCATCCTAAGTATGAAGCAGAAGAACTGAGAATTTTTGCAGAACTTGTAAGAAAAGGATTTATACAAAGGGGATTTATGCCGCTTCATTTCTGTGCCCAGTGTAAAACGGTGCTTGCAATGGCTGAGATTGAATATAAGGATAAGAAATCACCCTCAATTTACTTCCTTATGGAATCTTTACCTGAAAATGATTTTCCCGAAAATACCTGTGCCCTTGTATGGACAACAACACCCTGGACCATAATTTCAAATACCGCTCTTGCTTTTAATCCTGATTTCCATTACGGAATTATAAGTGTTAAGGAAAGGAAACTTTTATTAGCCCTTGAGACCCTTGACAGGGTCAAGGAAGAACTTGAATTTGAAAATTTTGAAATAATAAGAGATTTTAAAGGATTTGAACTTGAAGGCAAAAAATTTAAACATCCCTTTTATGAAAGAGTATCTGTGGCTGTTTTGGCTGACTTTGTTGAAAGGGAAACCGGTTCAGGTATTGTTCACATTGCTCCCGGACACGGAAAAGAAGATTTTGAAGTGGGTCAAAAATATAAATTATCCGTCCTCTCCCCGATTGATGAAACAGGAAGATTTACCAAAGAAGCAGAAGGTTTTGAAGGAATGGATGTGGATTCTGCCTCAATTAAAGTAATGGAAATTTTGGAGAAGAATAATAAACTTTTAAAAAAAGGAGAGATTGAGCATTCCTATCCTCATTGCTGGAGATGTAAAAAACCTTTAATTTTCAGAGCAACGGAACAGTGGTTTTTAAGGGTTGACCATTTAAATTTAAGGAAAAGGGCACTCGCGGAAATTAAAAATGTGAAATGGGTCCCTCCTGCAACACAGCAAAGTATTTATAATGCGGTTTATGAAAGACCTGACTGGTGCATATCAAGACAAAGAGCCTGGGGATTACCGATTCCTGCTTTCAGATGTAAAAAATGCAAAAAAAGTTTTATTGACCCTGATTTTATTTTAAAACTTGCTGATATTGTTGAAGAAAGAGGTTCCGAAGTATTTTGGGAAGATACGGATATATCTCTTCCGAACTGTCCTGATTGCGGGTCCTCTGAACTTGAAAAAGAAAAAGATGTTCTTGATGTATGGATTGATTCGGGTGTAACCAATTTGATTGTTTTAAAGCAGAACGGTCTTCCCTGGCCAAGTGATGTCTATATTGAAGGACCCGACCAGCACAGAGGATGGTTCAATGCTTCTTTAATGCTCAGTGTTGCCCTCAAAGAAAAGGCACCTTATAAAACGGTGATAACTCACGGCTGGACACTTGACGAAAAAGGAAGGGCAATGCATAAGTCACTCGGCAATGTTGTGTCTCCTTTGGATGTAATTGACAAATACGGAGCAGAAATTTTAAGGGTATGGACTGCTTCCTCGGAATTCACGCAGGATGTGAGGATTTCGGATAATATCCTTCAATTGATGGTTGAAAATTACAGAAAAATCAGAAATACTTTCAGATTTATGCTCGGAAATATTTATGATTTTGAGCCTGAAAAACATTCTGTTCCTTTTGATGAGATGCTCCCCCAGGATAAATATATGTTAGTAAAAACAGAAGAATTAAAAAATAAAATTCTTAACTTCTATGAAGAATATGCTTTTCATCGTGCCTTTCACACTTTTCACAGATTCTGCACCCTTGATTTATCTTCTTTTTATTTTGACATTTTGAAGGATAGATTATATACCTATTATTATAACTCAAAAGAAAGAAGAAGTGCGCAAACCGTTCTTTATTATATTTTAAAGACCCTCGTAATACTCGGGGCTCCTATTCTTTCCTTCACTTGTGAGGAAGTGTATCAAAGTTTAAAAAACAAAGATAAGGAAAGCGTGTTTCTGGAAACAATTGAAAAAGAAATTAAATTCAAGGATGATGTACTTGTGAAAGATTTTGAATTTATAATGGATTTAAGGGAGATTATTTTAAAACTTCTTGAAGAGATGAGAATCAATAAAAAAATCGGTTCATCCCTTGAAGCGGAAATTTATATTGAAGGAGAAAATGAGATAATAAATAAATATATGGAATTTTTACCCGAGATTTTCATTGTTTCGGAAGTCAAAAAAGGCAGACCCAGACATTATGAACTTGAAGCAGAGAAAGAGGACTTAAAAATTTATACAGCCAAATCAAAAGGGGAGAAATGTGAAAGATGTTGGAGATATCTTGAGGAAGTAGGTAAAAATGAGAAAAAAATTTGTAAGAGGTGTGAAGATGTCTTGATAAAAATGGGGAAGATTTGATATGAAAAAAGAAGAACTTGAAAAATTAAGGAAGAAATTGATTAAAAAAAGAGATAAAATCAAGAAGTTTCTTGAAAGGGCAGAAAGAGGTGCAAGGGAATGGGGAGAGAGCGGAGAAAGAATATTTCATCATCATATATCGGACACAGCTACGGATGAGGAATTAAAGGAACTTGCTTTTATGAGTGCAACAAGATTGAGGGAAGAGCTTGCAATGATTGAAGAAGCAATTTCAAGAATAAAAGATGGGACATACGGAATATGCTTAAAATGTTCCAAAAAAATTCCTCTTGAAAGATTAAGGGCAATTCCCTATGCAAGATATTGTATTAAGTGTCAGAGGGAAATAGAGGAAAGGATTTGAGAAAAAATTTAAAAAGACTTGCAATAGGAATTTCAACCGGTATCGGTGTTTTTATCCTTGACCAATTTACAAAATTTCTTGCAATGAAGAACTTAACTTACGGAGTTCCTTTTGAAATCCTCGGTCCTTATTTCAGACTTACTCTTGTTTTCAATCCCTACGGAGTATGGGGACTTCCGATAACAAAGATCATCCCTTATGAACCTGTTGCTATTATTGCAATAATACTTATTTTATTTTTTATTGTAAAGGAAAATTTTATGCTTTATAATATATTCTATGGGTTTATACTGGGTGGTGCACTCGGAAATTTGACAGATAGATTTAAAATGAAGGCGGTTATTGACTTTATTGAGATCGGTATTTCGGAAAAACTGCACTGGCCGATATTTAACATTGCTGATACTTTTATTTCCATAGGCATAGCAGGGCTTATAATCTTTTCAATATTAAAAAAAGAAAAATGATTTATTTAACCTTTATTTTTTTTATTCATACTCAAAATTATCTTGACTCCCTTTTATTGAATGCCATAGAGAAAAACTATGTAAGTGAAAGTTTAAAAACCATTGATTCTATTGAAGTAAAATTTATTTACAGGAAAGATAATTTGATAAGGATTGAAGGAAAAACTTTAAAGGATAAGGAGAAGGTTGAGGAGAAGATAATTGAAAGTATAAAAAAGGAATTGTCATCCGAGTCTGTCCAAAAAGTTGCAAAGAGAGGCACGGGTTTAATTCCTGATATAACAATTCCAATACCGGTTGAGCTGCCTTTCGGACTTAAAGAAGAGACAAAGGTTAAGATAAACGGTTTTCAGGATTTGTCAATGGGTTTGAGGAGAAGGTCTTATTCAAATGAGGCAAAAACAACTCCTCAGGGTTCATCAAGTCCTGAAATTCAGTTAAATCAGCGTTTAAGGGTCAATACCGAAGGAATAATAGGAGGGAAAATTCACATAAGGCTTGATCATGATTCCGAAAGGGAATCACAGGATTTAAATACGATTAAGATAAGATATGAGGGAGACGAGGACGAAATAATTAAGTCAATTGAAGGGGGAAACAAAATAGGAAAAGGAGGGGGAGGAGGTCTTTTCGGTATAAGTGCGCAATTTCAACTGGGTCCTTTGAATCTTAACACAAAAATTGCAAGGGAGGTCGGGAACAGAAAGGAAATAGAATTTGAAAAAGGAGGAGTTGAAATCGACACTCTTGAAATAGAGGATAAAGACTATGTAAAAGACAGATTTTTTATTCTACCCCTTCTTCCGGGAGAAGAAATAATTTCTGACTCCGTTTATATATTTTATGATGACAACGAGCCGACTAATATTTTGAAACCTGTTGAAGCAAGAACATTCCTTGAAGATAACCCTGATTCTTTAAGTGACAAAACTTACATTTTCGAATTATTGACAAAAGGAATTGATTGGGATTTCGCTTTTTGTGGCAATGTAATTCAAATAAAAAAAGAGGATATCACACAAAATTTCCGCCTTGCGGTCTATTATAAAACAACTCAAAGAAAAATAGGCTATTATAATCCTAATAATCAGAATGATACCGCAAAGCTTATGTTAATAAGAGATGTAGACCTTAACGATGCGGAAGACCCTACATGGAAATATATGTTAAAAAATATATATTACATAGGGGAACTCAGAGGTGATTCCGGTTCAATTATCATTTACCGTGATGAATCTTCGGTTCCTGTATATGTTGAAAACGGGAAAACATTCCTCCAGATTCTCGGACTTGACAACAATGGGGACGGTGTCATTGATGAGCAGATTGAATATCAAGGAGTACCTAATTTTATCCCTTATCAGCACGGATATCTGTTTTTCCCTGACCCCGAGCCTTTTGCTTCTCCTAAACTTTCCAAAAAAGACACAATAATTTATAAATACAGGTCCGGTACAGAAGTTGAACAGCGAAATGTAAAGTACAAAATAAGAGTTATAACACAGAGGAGACCAGAAGTCATAAATCTGGGATTTACAAGGATAGTTGAAGGGAGTGAAGAAGTATATTTCGGATCCGAGAAATGGGAAAGGGGGAAAGATTATATAATAGATTACGAAACAGGAACATTAACAATATTAAATGATGAATATAAAACCGATTTTTCCAGAAAGTTAAAAATAAAATTTAATGAGAGTGCTTTATTCCAAACAAAAAAGAGAACCACTGTTACTTTAAACGGAAATTACGATGTTGGACAAAATTCAAAGTTAAATTTCGGAATCAAGTACAGGGGTGAGTCAACAACAGAGCAGAAACCGAGATTCGGAGAGGAACCTAAGAGGGTTCTTTTAATCAATTCAAATTTTAATTTCCAAAAAGAATTTTCTTTTAATCCCCTTTCTTTTCTACCCTGGTTAAGAGAGATAAAATCTCCGCTTTTAAAAGCAAGTTTTAAATTCAATCAGGCATTTCCTGATCCGAACACCCGGGGTTCTGCCTATCTTGACGATATGGAAGCAACAAAACTTGAAATTCCTATCTCTTTGAGTTATACAAACTGGATATACGGTTCACTTCCATCGTATTTGAAAGATGACTCTCTTATATCCCCCGTACGGGTTGAGGATGACTATGTAAATAAACTGATCTGGGTTGAGACAAACAAATTTACAAATGCTGATATTTATCCCTATGTTCCAGGTGCACAAGCAAAAAAAACAGCAAATGTTATGAAAATTATTATAAGACCGGGTACAAAAGGTGATGTTGCATTTGCTTCACTTACACAGCTTCTTTCAAGGGATGGATTTGATTTGTCTTCTTATGATTATATTGAATTAATTATAAAGGCAGATAAAGGAATTATGGGAATTGATATAGGAACCGAGATAAATGAGGATGCGTTGATGAGGGATGCTCAGGGGAATCTTATCGGTTTGGGTATTCTGAATACCGAAGACGGTGCAAATGGGGGACCAAGGGATGGACAATATGAAGCAATTGAAGATGTGGGACTTGACATGGCTCCTGATGGAAGTAAAAATGATGCAGGGAATGATAATTTCGATGCGGGAAATATTGAGAAAGTGAACGGAACAGAAGGAAACGGACGGTTAGACACAGAAGACCTTAACAGAAACGGTTTTCTTGACAAAGAGGATCATTGTTTTACTTATGTAATTAACTTAGAGGAGGAAAATTACGATCAGATTAATAACGGCTTTAAATTTTACAAAATCCCCTTAGATAAAGTAACAAAAATTTACGGAAAGCCTGATATAAGATTAATTAAAAAAATAAGAATATTCTTTACAGGATTTGACAAAACAGACACAATCTATATAGCAAGACTTTCAATTACCGGTAACAGGTATGTAGCAAAAGGTATTTTTAATAAAGGAAAACCTGCAGACAGCACCTCAAAGCAATTTACGATTACAACTTACAGTAATCAGGAAGATGCAAAAATTTACTCTCCTCCTCCAGGGGTTCACATAGTTACCACATCCGAAGGTGAAGAAGAGGAAAGGACACTTGTTTTAAAATTCAAAAATTTTGAACCGAATGATGTAGGAATAGCAATAAGACAGATTCCCAATTATCAAGACTTCTGGGAATATAAAAAGTTAAAATTTTATTTAAAAGCTGTGGTACCCGATACAATAAAATCTTTACCTACATTTTTTATAAGGTTTGCAAGTGTTGATACCAGCAATTATTATGAATACAGAGTAAAGAATGTACCGAAGGAATGGAAAGAATTTGAGATTGATATTGAAAAATTTACCCAGTTAAAAAATAAGAGAGGGAACAAATCCACCGATACCCTTTATTCAGATCCTTCTTTTCCCAATTATTATGTAAAGGGCAATCCGAATTTTAAGAAAATAAATAAATACATAATCGGGGTTAAGAATGAAAGTAATGAAAAAATGTCAGGGGAAGTATGGTTTAATGAATTGATAATTACCACTCCTGACAGGATGGGAGCTTATTCATTTGAGAGTTCAATAAATTACAACTTAGGAGAAATCGGAGGTTTATCTTTTAGTTATTCCCGAAATTCGGCAGGCTTTGCAGGAGAAAATCTCAAAAGGCAATTAAATTCACAAGAAAATTTGGGAGGAAATATTTCTTTAAATTTAAATAAACTTTTAAATATAAACTTTTTAAATCTTTCTTTCGGTTATTCGGCTTCAAAGAGTAAGACTCTTCCTATATTCCTTCCCAGTTCGGATATAAAATTGACAAAAGAACAATCGGAAAGAGAAAAGAGTGAATCTTTTGCAAACTCATTCAGCTTCAGTATATCACGGAATTTAGCAAATAAGAAAACAGAAGAAGGACTGAAAGATAAAATTTTCAAATATACAATTGATGCTCTTCAATACAGTACCTCTTTACAATATTCAAGAACCAATACACCTCTTAATAAAAATTACACCAGAAATTTTCAACAATCCCTATCATACGGAATAACTATTCCTTTTAAGGGTATAAAAATATTAGGGCAGAGCATAAATCCTCTTCCTCAAAATATCCGAGCAGGAGTATCATATTCAAAGATAAAAAGGAAAACCCTTGATTTTGTGTTGCCAGATTCGGTTTGGGCACAGACAATCTCGGTCAAACGGGAAGGCGGGGGACTAAATTACAACATATTCAGAATCAGTCCTTTAAATGCATTAAAAATTGACTTTGGCGGAAAAGTCGATTATGACATAGGTCTCAAAAAATTGACAGGGAGGTTTTATGGAATGGATATCAGAAGAGGTACCAATTATTCATTAAGATACAATCCTACATTACCTTCATTCTTAAGAAACTTTGTAAGCCCTCTTAATTTCTCCTATAATGCAACTTTTAATGATGAACATGATCCGATGAACCAGAAGGATAGTTTAAATCCTTTAAGAAGAATTAACAATTATTCAAGTTATTCAATTCAAACCGGTGTAAACACATTCAATATACTTGCACCTTTGATAAAGCTCATTATGAAGCTCGGTAATCCCAAAGCAATGAAAGACATAGATAAATTAAGGTATCTATTCAGAAATATAAGTATAACATATACAAGAAACTTAAGTTCAAGATACTATAATCTGACCAAACCACCTTCATTTTACTATGAGATAGGAAGAACAATGAATCCGCAAATTCAATATGAGGAAAATATAAACAATAGCATCCAAGACTCACGAAATATAGGAGCAAATACAGGGACTAAAATATTTGATATAGGAGTAAATGTGTCAGGTAACTATCAACAAAGTTTCACCTTTTATCCTGCTCAAAAGATAAAAACAGAAGATTACACCAAGAATTTTCCCAATATAAGTATTCAGGTCGGTATGTTAAATAAGAAAATAAAAATACTTGATAGATATTTATCAAACTTATCTCTAAAAAGTTCATATAATTCTACAAACAAGCAAAATATTTCTTCTTATAATAAAACTGAAACAAAGACAACAAACTTTACCCCTTTATTTTCCATTCAAGGTAGAACAAGAAATGGTGTAGGGTTCAGTATATCTCACACAAAGACACAGAGCCTGAGATTGAAGTACAGCGGTAGTACGGTAACAGAAGAAAAGACACTTATGAAAGGAATTCAGGCTTCCCTGGATTTTTCAATCTCAAAATCGCTTTCAAAAAAGCTCTTCGGATTTATGAAAATAAGGTCTCAGGTTAATGCAAGCATAACTTTTTCACATCAGAATAACAAGACAATAGCCAGAGGGATAGAAAGAAATAATACAGCTATGACAAGTTTAAACGGAACATTGAGTTTCAGATTTACCGAGGATATAACAGGGAGTGCTACAATGTCTTACAATAACAAAAAAGATAATTTAAGGGGAACATCAAATAAAGACTTCGGAATTAACTTCGGAGTAAGGATTAACTTTTAAACAAATTATCTCAAATATTCCTCTACTTCTGCACCCAAAAATTGAAATAACTTACAAAATTCTATTTATTAAAAAACGTATCCGAGTGAAAATCTGTAATTCTGAGTATCAAAGTCATAAATTGGAGAATCAACTCCGATATCAAATGTGAATTTACCCAATTTCACACCCCCACCGAACATAGGACCTTTTCGGTAACCTTCCGCATCCCAGAAATATCCGAATCTCAATGAAACGAAATCATAATATGTAAATTCAACACCGAAATGCTTCCAAGCCTCCCACCATACATAACTGAATCCCTGCTCATCCCAATCTTTTTTGAGATTAACAAGAATCTTTGTGATATCAGATGCAAAAGTAAATTTCACCGCTTCACTCCTGTATAAAGGAAGAGCAATACCTATTTTAAGGGTCCTGGGAAGCGGGTCCTCTCCTCCACCCTGTCTTGTATATCTGATTCCGGGTCCGAAATTTAAGAGAGAAAGCCCGAAATTTAAACCGGGTAAAATTTTGCTTTCAGAGGAGAATTTATATTTATATAAAAGTCCTGCATCAAAGGCATACGTTATACCGGTTCCACCACCTCCTGACTCAGGGAAAAATCTCTTTACAAGCCAATCAGGGGCAAGAAAAGAATAAATGAATTTTGCGCCGATTCCTACACCGAGATTTTCATAGATTTTATATCCGTAATTTAAAGTAACAGCAAAATCAAAATTAACAAACCTCGCTATCGGCGTGCCATCCCAGTCATATACCTCTGTCTCACCTGTAGTTAAATATATAATATGTCCTCCAACGGAGCCCAAATCACTCATCGGTTTAACAAATCCGAAAAACTCATAATACATATCGGGCCATAAACCCGTAAGCCAATTTGAATGCTGTAAAGTTACCTCTGTATTTTCAAAAAACGGAATCCCCCCGGGATTGTAAAAAGTGGCAGTTGCATCATCAGCAACAGCAGTAAACGCGGCTCCCATCCCTACCGCTCTTGCACCGGGAAATATTGTTAAAAATACAACCGCAGCATCACTCGCCGCCGAAAAAAGCAAAGCGGGAAAAACAATCACTATAATTAAAGTTTTTAAAAATTTCATGTTTTTCCTCCTTTATAATATTATATCCTATAAAATTAATTTTTTCAACAATGGAAAAAATAATAGGCATTATAACCGATTTCGGATTTGAAAATCCCTATGTGGGGTCTGTAAAGGCTAAAATCTATGAAACTGCAGGAAATGAGATTGAAATAATTGACATATTCCATCATATTGAAAAACACAACATAAGGGAAGCTGCCTATTGGATAAATTTCTTATATAAGGATTACCCTGAGGGCACAATATTTTTATGTGTTATAGATCCGACCGTAGGGACAGAAAGAAAAGGAATTTTAGTATCACTCGAAAACAGATTTTTTATAGGTCCGGATAACGGGATCTTTACCCTCTTAATAAAAAAGAAGGCAAAAGTTTACATTTTACCGCTCCCTCCTGAAACTGCTTCTTCTACATTTCATGCAAGGGATTATTTTTCCGTATGGACCGCAAAAATAGCAGTTTCACCTTTCATAATCAGAACGCTTAAAGTCCACAAAAATCCCTGTATTCTTAAACTACCGAAAAGTTATAAGAAAAATAATAAAATTTTCGGTAACGCGGTGATAAAGGATAAATTCGGAAACATCCTAACAGATATCCCCAATTCATGGATAGAAAATAAAAGATTGATACTTAAAATAAAAAATTTCAAAATTATCGGACCCTCAAAAACATATGCGGATAAAAATAAAGGAGAACTCCTTTTTTTAAAAGGAAGTTTCGGATTTGTTGAAATTGCTGCAAATATGGAAAGTGCCTTTGATGTTATAAAACCCGAATTCCCTGAAGAGATTGAAATTGAAGAAGAAAAAAATTTAAAGTAAAAAATGGAATTTTCAAAAAGAATTAAAAAATTTCCTCATTATTTTTTTGAGGAACTGGATAAATTAAAGGAAAAATATAGAGAGGATCTAATTGATATGGGTGTCGGAGACCCTGATCTTCCTACACCTTCTGAAATTATTGAAATACTTACAAAGGAGGCAAAAAATCCGATATTTCACAAATACTCCCCTTATCAGGGTTTTAAGTTTCTGAAAAAAGCAATTATTAGTTATTATAAGAAAAGATTTGATGTCAATTTGAAAGAAGAAGAAGTTCTTGTACTCATAGGCTCAAAAGAAGGGCTTTCCCATCTCGCATTTGTTTTAATTGATGAGGGAACCTATTCTCTGATTCCGGATCCTGCTTATCCTGCTTATGAACTTGCCTCAAAAATGGCGGGTGCTGAAATTTATAAACTTTCTCTTAAAGAAGAGAATGGTTTTTTACCCGATTTTTCAGAAATCAAAAATGATATTTTTGAAAAAACAAGGGTTTTATATCTGAATTATCCGAATAATCCAACAGGTGCGGAGGCAAATCTTGAGTTTTTTAAGGATGCACAAAATCTGGCTAAAAAATATGACTTCGCACTTGTCAATGACCTTTGTTATGCAGAAATTTATGAAGAAAATAAACCTGTTTCTTTATTACAGGTATCAAAGGAAAATTGTGTTGAATTCAATTCATTATCAAAAACATTTAATATGACAGGTTGGAGAATTGCTTTTGTGTGCGGAGATGAAAGAATTATTCAAAATCTTGCAAAGTTTAAAACTGTTATAGATAATTCCCAATTCGGTGCAATTCAAAAGGCTGCGGAATTTGCCCTTTTAAATTTTGAAAAATTAAATAAACCGATAAGGGAAAGATATAAAAAAAGGAGAGAAAAATTAAAAAACACATTAATGGAACTCGGAATGCCTTTTTTCAATTCACAATCAACTTTTTATATCTGGGCTAAACCGAAAAGCCGCTCAAGTTATGATTTTTGTTTAAAACTTCTGGAGAAGAAAAAACTGATGGTTATTCCCGGAGAAGGATTCGGAGAAAAAGGAAAGAATTATATAAGATTCAGCATCACTGTATCAGATGATAAATTTGAGGAAGCATTGAAAAGATTGAGAGAATTTTTTAATGATTAAAGTATTAAAATTCGGAGGAGAAGTATTAAAAAACACTTTGAGAATTAAAAAAGCAGCAGAAGAAGTTAAAAAAATTGTTGATAAAAAATTTCATCCGGTTGTCATTGTTTCTGCAATGGGGGACACAACGGATGAACTCCTTGAACTTTCATCTAAAATTACAAAAAATCCTGATCCAAGAGAGATTGATATGCTTTTAACTGCCGGAGAAAGAATTTCAATGGCTCTTTTTGCAATGGCTCTGAGAGAAAAAGGAATAAAGGCAAAATCATTAACAGGCTCTCAGGCAGGAATATTAACCGATACAAGACACAGTAACGCACACATTATTGAAATAAAGGGAAAGAGAATTATTGAAATAATAAAAAAAGGAGAAATACCGATTATAGCGGGTTTTCAGGGAGTAAGTATTGAGAAAGAAATTACAACTCTCGGAAGAGGCGGTTCTGACCTAACAGCAGCCGCGGTTTCAGTTTTCTTAGGGTCAAAAGAAGTGATATTTTACAAAGATGTGGATGGAATTTATTCCTTGCCCCCAAAAATTTTCAAAAATGCAAAAAAGATAAAAGAACTGTGTTATGAAGAAATGCTTTTTCTATCAGAATACGGAGCAGAAGTATTAAATCCAAGAGCAGTGGCAATAGGAATGAAGTTTGGTTTAAAATTTTTTATTAAAAATTTATACAAAAAAGACCAAACGGTGATTAAAAAAGAAGCAATTGAAACCCCTTATATTAAAGCAATAACAATTAAGAAAGGAATATCACTTCTTGTCCTTGAAAAGGTTAAGGAAAATTTTGAAATCCCTCAGGTTGCAGAATTTCTTAATGAAAAGAATGTAAGTGTTTTATTTTTTATGCACGGAATAAGGGATAAGAAGGGGGTTGATTTGTTATACACAATAGAAAGTAAAAATTTCAGCAAAAAAATTATCTCAGAATTAAAGAAAATGTATAAACCTTACAGAATAAAAGTTATGGAAAAATTGGGAACATTGACCCTTGTGGGTTACGGAATAGGAGACTCACCTGATATTCTGGGAAAATCAATGAAAGAACTTGAAAAAAACAGAATTCACATTTATGCAATTTTCTCCGCAAGACCCGGAATCATATTTGTTTTAAAAGAAAAAGATTTAAAAAAGAGCGCCAAAATTTTATCGGAAAAATGGGGATTAATATATTAAAAATCATTGAAAAAAAGAGGGACGGGAAAATTCTATCAAAAGAAGAAATTGAATTTTTTATAGAAGGTGTTATAAAGGGGAAAATTCCTGATTACCAAATTTCCGCTCTTCTAATGGCAATATATATAAACGGGATGAATGAAGAAGAGACATTTTATTTAACAAGGGCAATGAGGGATTC
The DNA here is from genome assembly GCA_024277525.1 of Caldifarciminota bacterium. Lineage (GTDB taxonomy): Bacteria > Hydrothermota > Hydrothermia > Hydrothermales > JAJRUZ01 > JAJRUZ01. The sequence goes on from JAJRUZ010000043.1 coordinate 50,303, forward strand.
GGGTAAAAGAATAGAAATAAAGGAAATTTCACCTCTTATAGATAAGCATTCCACAGGGGGAGTGGGAGATAAAGTTTCGCTTGCACTTGCTCCTTTGGTTGCAGTTTACGGGGTTTATGTCCCCATGATTTCCGGAAGAGCACTCGGACACACAGGAGGAACGGTTGATAAACTCGAAAGCATTCCGGGTTATAAAACGGACTTAAATCCGGATGAGTTTGAGAGGATTGTTAAGAAAATCGGGTGTTCAATAATAGGTCAGTCGGAGCAGATTGCACCTGCGGATAAAACAATTTACTCAATAAGGGATGTTACAGGAACCGTGCCTTCAATTCCGCTTATAACAGCAAGTATTTTATCAAAGAAATTATCACTCAATCTTGAGGGAATTGTATTTGATGTTAAGGTCGGAACAGGAGCATTTATGGTTAAATTTCCTGATGCCGAAAATCTGGCGGGTTCTTTGGTAAAAATATCAAAAAAGATGGGGGTAAAAGTAAATGCTCTCATTACGGATATGAATGAACCCTTGGGAACAACTGTCGGCAATAGACTGGAAGTTATGGAAGTTTTATTTTATTTAAACGGTGCTGAAATTAAGGACCTTGACGAGGTCGTAAAAACTCTGGGCGCGTATATGTTAAAACTCGGTAATAAAACAGAGAATATTGATATAGGAAAGGAAATGATCGAAAAAGCAAGAAAAAACGGAAAGGGCTTAGAAAAGTTCTTGCAAATGGTAAATATGCACGGTGGAGATGTCTCCGCTCTTGAATTTTTAAGAATAGACGAATTCATAAAAGCAAATTGTATTGATTTTGTTGAGGCGGATGTTGAGGGGTATATAACAAGAATGGATGCAAGAATTGTAGGCGAAACGGCAAGAATTTTGGGTGCGGGAAGGTTTAAAAAAGAAGACAAAATAATACCAGAGGCAGGCATTATTATCCATAAAAAGGTGGGAGACTATGTGAGAAAAGGAGAAAAAATATTTGAAATAAGAAGCAGAGATGAGGACAGAATAGAAAAAGCAAAAAAAATGCTTTTAAATTCTCTTGATTATGACATAAATAAGCCCCCTGAAAGGATAATGATTTACCGGGTAATTGAATAAATGAGAATAAGGAATCTTTCTTACAGTTCGAAACCACTTTTATATTCCCATCCACCGAGTAGAGTTGTATTCTTACGGCAAACAATTTGCTTACCTCAAATAAACCCATAAAGAGGTTATCAAAAAATTTAAAATAGAAAGGGGCAGAAGTATTTTCCAGCCGATTTCAAGTGCCTGGTCAAATCTAAACCTCGGTAAAGAAGCTCTTGCCCAGATAAATATAAATATTAAAGGAACAACCTTGATTACAAAACCCAGATAAGGAGGTAGGAAAAACAATTTCCAGCCCCCTAAATAGAGGGTTACAATGAGCGATGAAATGAGAATAATGTGTAAATATTCACCCAGGAAAAACCATGCAAATTTAATTGAACTGTATTCTGTATGAAATCCTCCGGTTAATTCGGATTCTGCTTCCGGAATATCAAAAGGTGTTCTTTTTGTCTCCATAAAACCGCTTATTAAAAAGACAAAAAAGCCGAGAATTTGAGGAAATATAAAAGGAATTTTCTGCATTTCAACAATTTCTCTTAATGAGAAACTACTTGCCTGAAAAGCAATACTTAAAATGCATATCAAAATTGCTGTTTCAAAAGATAAAAACATTAAAGCACCTCTTATTCCTCCTATCACAGAATATTTACTTGTAGAGGAAAATCCGCCGAAAATTACTCCATATAAAGTAAAAGAGGATAAGACAAGAAGCAAAATAAGACCAAGGTTGATATCCGGAAAGGGACCCTCGGGGGAGAGGGGAATCAAGAAAAAAGGTATAATTGCAAGCGAGGATATTATTAAAGGCGAAATAAAATATATAAATTTTGATGTGACTTTTAAAGGTGTAATGTCTTCCTTAAAAAAAAGCTTTATAGCATCTGCTATCGGCTGAAAAAAACCTTTCGGTCCTGCTCTATTCGGACCTATTCTATCCTGAAAATAAGCAAGCAGTTTTCTTTCAACATATGTCATATAGGCTGCGAGACCGATAAGAGTAAAAATGAAAATAAAAGATTTAATCAAGAATTCTTTCATTTTTTCGTTTTTAAAGCCCTTTTTTCAAGCCATGCCCCTCCTATCAAAACAAGAAGGACCAGAAATGTTGTAAAGCATGCCACAAGAATATAGCCGAGTCCTACCGCAAGTCCTATTGCTCCCATTACCCATATATCTGATGCGGTTGTTAAACCCCTTATTTTGTCCTCATCCCTGAAAATTGCACCGGCACCTATAAAACCGATACCTGTCACAACCTGTGCAGCAATTCTGGAAGGGTCAATCGTTCCTGTTTCGGATTTAACAAGAATTGAAAGAAGCGCATAAAGGGTTGAACCCATTCCGACAAGCATATGTGTTCTTAAACCTGCTGTTTTTCCCGATATTTCCCTCTCTATTCCTATTACTCCCGAAAGAATAAAAGAAATAAAAAGTCTTGATAAAAAAGCAATTTCATTCATAAATATATTATAATAAAATCAAAACGAAAATGCAGAATTTTTTATTAATTTTTTATTTATTAATTTATTTTTTACTTCTTTACTTTATCATATTAAGTGTAATAAATTATTTTTTAAATAAAAGTTTCTTAAAAGGAATTATTATTTTATTTCCTGTCATTATTCTTGTTTTTATATCCGGAAATTTATTGGGAATTTTATTCTCGGGTGGTTTAAATTTTGCGGTTAAAAGTTCTCTGTCTGTAATAATTTTTGTATCTTTAATTATACTGTTGATAAAATCAATTGAAAACTTAAGCAAAGTTTACCATTTCAGGAATTTTGTAAAAAAATATAAATTGAAAATAAAATTTTTGAAAGCAAAAAGTGATTTATTATCAAAATTGAAACTTGCAGAAATGTATGAAAAAGTTAATGAATATGAAAAAGCAGATAAAATTTATGAGAGATTAAAAAATGAAGTAGATGATTTAAATTTAGTAAATCTCATAGAAAGAAACCGAATGAGAATCAGTTCCTATATAAAAGCATCAGAGCAAGCGGAAAAAGATATTTGTGATAACTGTGGAAATAAAATACCCGTTGACAGAATATTTTGTCCCTTTTGCAATTCATCTTTTTACCCTTTAAATTTATACAAATTTTTCAAATATAAACTCAAATTCAAAAGGATACACTTTGTTTTTTTAGCATTATTTATTTTCTCATATCTCATATTTCTCGGACCGTTTTGTTTTATAGCTTTTTTAATAGAACTATCCGCTCTTTTTTCCTTAATTTATGATCCGTTTGAAGGACTCTCGGAATTTGAATTAATGATAAAAAGATTTGATTGATTTAAAAGACAGAAAGATTGCATCCGATTCTTAAAATAAAAAATCAAAATTTTGAATGTTAATTTCAGAAAAAGTATATAATTAAATTATGTCCGAATATATAGAATATCTTGCTCTCACAAACACAGAAAAAGGGAAGTACCCTGTCATTTTTTCAATTAACAAAGACGAATATAAATTTTTTAAAAAAGGAAAAAATAAAATTCTATTATGGGACCCTTATGAGGAGCCTTTTGTATTGAATAGCACCGAAAAAAACAAAAGATGTTTCCTTGAGTTAAAAAAAGGGGGAAATTTGAACCCGAATAAACTCATAAAAATTTTAATTAAATCAAATTATACGGAATATGATAAAGTATATTCCGAAAAAGAATTTGCAAAAAGAGGTTTTATAATAGATATTTTCTTTGAAGAATCCGCCTATCCCATAAGAATTGAATTTTTCGGAGATACAATAGAGGAAATAAGAATTTTTGAACCTTGGTCTCAAAGAAAAATAAAGATAAAAGATTCCTTAATAGTTTATCTTCCTTCCATCCACAGAAAAGACTTTAAAGATGAGGAACTTTTAAAACCCGAAGATTTTCATTTTATAGAGGAAGAAAAAATAGAAAAGAAAAGGATCTCACTTTTGTTGAAATTTAAAAATTTCGGAGAGTTTATTGATTTTCTGAAAAAAGGAAAAAAAGAAATAATATATGTTGCCGAAGATGAGATAAGATTTTCTTATCTGAAAAAAATAATTCCCGAAATCAAATTTTTAAAAGGTGTTATTACGGGGAGTTTTGAAATTGAAGAGGAGAAAAAGATTATAATATCGGAAAGGGATATTTATCCGGGTATTACAAGGGTTAGAAAATTTGTTTTACCTTTCAGGGAAGAGAGTTTTTTTGAATTGAATCCAGGAGATACAGTAATTTATGAGGAAGAAGGAATATGTTCTTTAAAGGGTTTTAAGAAAATTGAGACAAACGGTAGGGAAATTGAGCATATTGAACTTGTTTTCAAGGATAATCAAAAACTCTATGTTCCTTTTTGGGAGATAAGTAAAATAGAAAAATATTTCGGAAAAAGGGAGTTTACGGATTATTCAACAAAAAAATGGGTTAACCAATTTGTCAGGGCAAAGATGGAAATTCATGAATTTGCAAAAAAAATACTCAAATTAACAGCAAGAAGAAAAGTAATGAAAGGGATTTCTTTTAAATTGGATAATGAAGAAGAGGAAATTCTTAATGAAATTATAGCAAGTTTTCCTTACACCGAGACGGAGGATCAGAAAAAAGTATGGGAGGAGGTAAAAAGGGATATGGAATCCGAAAAAAGGATGGAAAGATTGATAATAGGAGATTCGGGTTTCGGTAAAACCGAGATTGCATTAAGAGCCGCTTCTTTATGTGCATTAAAAGGCTATCAGGCACTTTTTATATGTCCCACAACTCCGCTTGCCCTCCAACATTACAAAAACTTTGAAGAAAGGTTAAGACTTTTCCCTTTAAATGTTAAAATGTTATCCCGTCTTTTGACAAAAAAGGAAGAGAAAGAGGTTTTACGGGAATTAAAAGAGGGAAGAATTGATATTTTAATTGCCACGCACAGAGCATTATCTCCGGATGTCCGGTTCAAAAACCTCGGACTACTTATAATTGATGAAGAGCAGAGATTCGGTGTTGAGCATAAAGAGAAAATAAAATTTTTAAGAGAAGAAATTGATTATTTAAGCTTGTCCGCAACTCCGATACCCAGAACCCTTGCCCTTTCTATTTACGGAATAAATGATATTTCAAGAATAAGGACACCTCCGCCGGGTAGAAAGGAAAGTGAAATAATAATTGCACCTTACAGTTTACAAAAAATAAAAGAAGCGATTGATAAAGAACTAAAAAGAAACGGACAAGTGATATATGTAAGGAACAGAATCAAACCTCTGGAAGAAATAAAGAAAAAGATAGAGACAATTTTTCCGGGTATAAAATGTGATATATTGCACGGTAGAATGGACAAAATTCAGATAGAGAACAAACTTATTTCCTTCATATTAGGAGATACAAAAATTTTAATAACCACCTCCATTTTGGAAACAGGAATGGATTTTGAAAATGTAAATACATTAATTATTGAAAGACCGGACATGTTCGGGTTATCAGAACTTTATGCTTTAAAAGGAAGGGTAGGAAGGAGGGATAAAAAGTCTTTTGTTTATATTCTTCTGCCTCATAAATTAAGTGAAAAGGCGAGGGAGAGGATAAGAATTATAAAAAGGTATAATTTTCCGGGAAGCGGAGAGAAGGTTGCTTTAAAAGACCTTGAATTAAGGGGACCGGGTGAGATTTTCGGTAAAAAACAGAAAGGATTTATAAAAAATTTCGGGATTTCGATGTATATAAAAATGTTAGAGGAAGAAATAAAGAAATTAAAAGGAGAAAAGGTTTTAAAAAAAGATGTAAAGATTGTTTCTTATACTTCGTTATGTCTCCCCGGGGACATGGAGGAAGAGGATAAAATTCATTTTACAAGGAGTTTGTTTTCAGCAGAGACAGAGGAGGAGATTGAGCAGATAATAGAGGAATACAGGGACAGATTCGGGAAACCTGACAGAATGGTAAAGAAAATTTTTGACCTTGCAAGAGTATATTTAAAGACGAAAAGGGAAGGCAAGAATATGATAAAGGTTTTTGAAAATGTTATTTACGCGGAGTATTAATTTATATTAAAATTATTACTTCTTCAAACCGAGGTTCAAATCCTTTTAAAAAAATTAAAATTATAAAAGTGAGAAAAATAAAAGGAATCTCTTATTTTACATCCGAATCTGTTACAGAAGGACATCCGGATAAGCTTTGTGATCAGGTTTCTGATGCTATTTTGGATGCGATAATTGCAAAGGACCCGGATGCAAGGGTCGCATGTGAAGCACTTACCTCACGCGGAATGTTTGTTGTTGCAGGGGAAATAACAACCGAGTGTTATGTAGAAATCCCTGACATAGTGAGGGAAACAATAAGGGAAGCAGGTTATACCAATCCTTCATACGGACTTGATCATGAGACTGTTGCTGTATTGACTGCCATTCAGGCTCAATCAGGAGATATAGCAAAAGGTGTGGATATAGGTGGAGCAGGTGATCAGGGTATGATGTTCGGATTTGCAATAAATGAAACTCCTGAATTTATGCCCCTTCCGATCATGCTTGCTCATAAACTCGTGAAAAGATTAGCCCATGTGCGAAAAAACGGAACACTTCCCTATTTAAGACCGGATGGCAAATCTCAGGTTACAGTGAGATATGTTGACGGAAAGCCCGACAAGGTTACGGCAATAATTTTATCAGCCCAACATGACCCTGATATTTCCATTAAAGAATTAAGGGAAGACTTAATAGAAGTTGTAATAGAAAAGGTGATACCCAGGGAGATGATGGATGAAGATGTAAAAATTTACATAAATCCCACGGGAAGATTTGTTACCGGCGGTCCTCAGGCTGATACGGGTTTAACAGGAAGGAAAATAATGGTTGACACTTATGGAGGTTATGCAAGACACGGAGGCGGCTGTTTTTCCGGAAAAGACCCAACAAAAGTTGATAGGTCTGCTTCTTATATGGCTCGTTATCTTGCCAAAAATATTGTAGCTGCGGGTCTTGCTGAAACATGTGAGATACAGCTTGCTTATGCCATAGGTGTTCCTGAACCGGTTGCGGTTTATGTGAATACTTACGATACAGGAAAAGTTCCTGAGGAAAGAATTGTGAAATTTATAAGAGAAAGATTTGACCTCTCTCCGAGAGGAATAATTGATTTTCTCGAATTAAGAAGACCGATATACAAAAGAACAGCAGTTTACGGACATTTCGGAAGAGAAGAGCAAGGTTTTACATGGGAGAGAACGGATAGTAAAGAAGATTTCATGGAACTCCTGGGTTAAACAGAATTAAATAAAAATAATAAAAATATATTGAAATTAAAAGGGAATCTATTCTGTCAAGAAATCCTCCGTGTCCGGGAAGCAGAGAAGAGGAATCTTTTATACCCATTTCCCTTTTAAACATTGACTCCCACAAATCACCTAAGAAGGCAAATACTGAGATAAAAACAGAAGTTAAAACCCTTTCATAAATATTTGCATTTGTGAACAAGGAAAAAATCATTGAAAATAAAATTGCAAAAACAAATCCTCCGACTGTGCCCTCTATTGTTTTATTTTTTGATACCCTCTCCCATAATTTTCTTTTCCCGAAAAATTTTCCGCAGAAAAAAGAAAAAGAATCAAAAAACCATACAACTCCGAATAAAAAAATGACTTCTTTAAACCCGAAATCTTTTCTTATATTATAAAAGAACAAAGCAGGAAGAATTATATAGAAAATACTAACAAGTGATGAAGAGAAAAACATAAATCCTTTTCTCTTCTCAGCAAAAAAAAGGGAGATAAAAAAATAAATTAAAATCAGAAAAAAAAGCAGAAAAATATCTTTTTCCTGAAAAAAGGTAAGAAAAGGAAGAAATAAAATGTTAATAAAAAAAATAATATTGGGTTTTAAGATATAACCGGAATTATAAAGGATTTTTAAGAATTCAAATAAGGAAAAAAAAGCAAAAACAAAAATTAAAATAAAAAAATAAAAATCCCCCTTATATGTAAGAAAAAGTGTAATAAGTATTAATATTATTCCTGTTAATATTCTGAGACTAAATTTTGCCAAATCTTCTTTCTCTTTTGGAGTATTCTTCAATTGCTTTTAAAAAATCTTCCTTTCTGAAATCAGGCCAGTATTTGTCCGTAAAGTAAAGTTCTGTATAAGCAATTTCCCATAAAAAGAAGTTTGAAATTCTCATTTCACCGCTTGTTCTGATTAAAAGGTCAGGGTCAGGAAGTTGAGGGTCATATAAATATTTTCTGAAATCCCTCTCATTTATTTCTTTTTTTCCGTTCTTTAAAATTTTATTTATTGCGTCTATAATTTCAACCCTTCCTCCGTAGTTAATTGCCAGATATAAAAACATGTCATTATTATGTTTTGTTTTTTCCTCTGCCTCTTGAATTACTTTCTTAGTTTTCTCCGGAATGTTCTCTCTTTTTCCTATGACTTTCAATCTAATTCCGTTTTTTAAAAGTAATTTAATTTCCCTTTTTGCGACTGTTTCCAAAAGATTAAAGAGTCCCTTCACTTCATCTTCCGGTCTATCCCAGTTTTCTGTTGAGAAAGTAAAGAGGGTTAAATACTTCACTCCGATTTCCCTGGCAGTCCTCACAACCTCCCTTACGGATTCAACTCCTTCTTTATGTCCTACTATTCTGGGTAAATTTCTTTCCTTAGCCCACCTCCCGTTTCCGTCCATTATTACCGCAACATGCAAAGGAATTCTCATTCTTCCATTATTTCTTTTTCTTTAATCTTTACTATATCATCTATTTCCTTTGTTTTATCTTCGATAATTTCCTGCACCTTTTTTTTAAATCTTTCTGCATCATCCTCGGATACCTCTCCGTTCTCTTTTTTTTCTTTTATCTTCTCCAGAATATCCCTTCTTATATTTCTCAATGCGACTTTTGCTTCTTCTGCAAATTTTTTGACAAGTTTTACAAGTTCTTTTCTTCTCTCTTCTGAAAGAGGAGGAATTGGTAATTTAATTACACCGCCCTCTGTTTTCGGGGTGAGCCCGAGTCCGCTTTTAAGAATAGCCTTTTCAATTTCTGACACCACATTTTTATCGTAGGGTTTTATAACAAGAAGACGCGGTTCAGGAGCTCCTATTCCGGCTATTTGCATAAGGGGAATCTCCTGTCCGTAGTAGTTGACCTTTATATTCTCCAATAAAGAAGGAGAAGCCCTACCTGTTCTGAGTCTTTTGAGTTCATCCTTTAAGTTGTTAATTGTCTTTTGCATTCGCAATTCACCGTCTTTGATAAGGTCTTCCATAGCAATTTAAGAATAATTTAAAGGGAATTGAACCCGAATTAAATAAGATTTTAATAAAATTAAAGAAAAAAATCAAATACTTTCGTTTTCCACATAAGTTTGATATAATTTTTAATACCCGGGAGTGAAATAACCAAGAAGAATATGCTATTTATCGCGCAGAATTTCAAAAATATTAAGATATATATAAAAACTTCCTGTTGCACAACAACTTACATAAAAACCAATCAACTTGCATTTTTTATTTTTTGATGGTATTGTATAATACAAACCCGAATCAGGCGGACAAAAAAGGAGTGGTTTTGATGAAATTTTTTATTTTGTATTTTCAATTTGCAAAAACTGGAAAAAGGGAGGTATTATTCAAATATGAGAGTTCTCTCTCTCTCTCGGTGAAATTTATTCAATTTTTCCTTTCGGATTTTTACATCCATGGTTGACGCATCTTCCTCCGCCATTCGGTAAATTTTGAGAAAAGGCTTGCGGAGTTAAAGATAAGAAAAAAGTATTTTAATTTTGGGTTCAATTCCCGTTATATTAAAAAGGAGGAAAACACAGCAATTTATGCAACCGGTTGGCAAATCACGGATATTGACTTTA
>JAJRUZ010000044.1 GCA_024277525.1 Caldifarciminota bacterium
AAAAGAGGTTCCCCGGAATTTCACGATAATAACAGCAACAGATACCGCGGAGATTGCTTCCTGGTATCCTGAGAAAGGTCATTCATTATTCACATATTATTTCTTAAAGGCGTTAAAAGGTTCTGCGGATAAAAACAAGGACAGAAAATTAACCCTTTCGGAACTTCAGGAATATTTAAGAACAGAGGTTTCCTATATGGCGAGGAGGTTATACAATCGCAGTCAGCATCCTGTTGTGAAGGGTGATTTAAATAAAGTATTTGTGAGGTGGAGATAAAAAATGTATCCGCATCTCGACTTTGTCAGGATTGCGAAAAAACATCCCCCTACCCCCTTCTGAAGAAGGGGGAGAAAAAATTTTCCCCTTGGAGAAGGGGGATTAAGGGGGATTGAAAAAAATTTCCCCCTTGGCGAAGGGGGAATAAGGGGGATTGAAAAAATGGGGTTGCTCCTTGCGAAGCGAATAAAAGGGGTTCAATCCCCCGATTTGTTTGATATAGGAGGTGCGGGATGGAAAATTTAAATGAAGTTTCTAAAGAAGATAAGGGTAAGTCAAGGTTAAATGAGATTTTAAATAAAATTTGTAAAGTTCTTGTTGAGAACCCGTATATTCATAAAATAATTCTTTTCGGTTCGCTTGCGGGTGGAAAACATAATCTATCAAGTGATATTGATTTGCTTATAATAGGTGATTTTAAGGGCAGAATAATAGAGAGAAGGACGGAGCTTTATAAATTGTTAAGAAAATTTAATAAAAAAGTTGATATAGATCTTATTCCTTTGACACAGGTTGAACTGGATGAACTTATCAAGAAAGATGCTCCTTTTATAAAAGAAATATATCAAAAAGGGAGGACGATTTATGAACGAAGTGGTTAAAAAAGGAGGTGCGGGATGGAACGGGTTAAAAAATTTTGGGTTTTTATAAGGCTGGCAAGAATTCTGGATGCACGGGAGAAGAGTCTGAACCTAAAGGTTGATTTTGTTTCAGGACATAGATTATCATAAAAATATGAGAAAAAATTCTAATAAAGTTAACGTTATGGTAGATAAAAAACTCCTGGATAAGGCATTTAAGGTTTCTGGTCTTAAAACAAAAAGGGAACTTGTAGAGAAAGCACTTGAATATTATATAGAAGAAAAAACGAAATTTCAAATTCTGGAATTGCTGGGTAAAATAGAATTTGATATAACACCGGAGGAACTTATAAAAGAGAGGGAAAAAGAAATTGGTCCTTTTTGATTCCTCTCTTTGGATAGAAATATTAAGGAAAAGGGGAAATGAAAGTCTGAAAAGCGAAATGGAAGAAGTAATTAAACAAGAAAGAATAGTAATATGTGGAATTGTAAAAATAGAAGTACTTCAGGGTGTTCGGGAAAAGAAAGAATTCAAGAAATTAAAGAAGATTTTTGAAGGATTTCCTGAACTCACATTTGATAAAGAAAGCGCAGATATAGCCTGCGAAATTGCTTGGAAAATGCGAAGGAGAGGTAACCCGCAACCTCTTTCGGATATTATAATTTCTGCTATTTGTTTAAGGTATGGACTTGAACTCTGGCATCTGGATTATCATTTTGAAGAGATTGCAAAAATTTTTCCTATTAAACAAAGAAATTTAAAGGAGGTGCGGGATGAAATGGGTTAAAAGGATTTTGATTGTAATGATAAGTGAGATATGGTGGGTAGGATGTACAAGTATAGTTGTATATTACGATACATACAAACCAATAAATTACGAAAGCCGACATAAGGTTCCTATAATGCTTAAAACAAGAGTTAAAATAACGCTCGAAGGTTTTGAAAATTTTGAAAAAGATAAAGGAGCAAAAGGTGAAGTATTTGTAAAGTCTCTTTTGAATTCGTTGAAAAAAGATTTAATAGAAAATGTTTTCCCAATTACAGAAGAAAAAAACCCCGAAATTATTGTGAATATGAAGATAAATTTGAGTACTTCCGAATGGTGGGTAATTAATCTAATAAGTCCTGGAACCTACTGTTTGGTTTTCTTTGCTATTACTCCAATTCCTTTAGTCATTCCATATAAATTTAGAATCCATCTATTAATTACTACCCGTGGAGGTGAAAAAATTAAAGAATTTACTGTGGAGAAGCAAGCAATACAAGCTATATTCACAAGCATCAACATGAGATGGGAAAAGGAAAAATTTATTACTAAAAACATTAAACAATTAATGCAAATGTTAAAAGATAAAATAAAAAGTGAAAAAAAAGTAATATATGCAAAAGTAAAAATTGCCTATTCTCATCTTTTATCTTTATTAGAAATTAAAAAATATTCCCTTTCAATCCCCTCGTTACCTTTTATTGCTTATATTTTAAAATCCGAAACAAATGTCTTATCAACGACAGGTAAACTGATAACCAAACTTCCTGCGGGTCTGAAAGTTAATGTTAAGGAGATTAAAAGGGATATGGGTTTTATTGAAGCAGGGACGATTAAAGGATGGGTATCGCTTGATAATCTCTCACTTGAAAAACCCGATATTTTAAATCCGATTATCCATATTATTGAAAAAAGATATGAGGAACCATACCTTTATTTAAGGGGTGTTGTTTATGATGATAAGGGAGTTAAAAATGTATGGTTCGGTGATGAGGTCTTGACCCGTGCAGGTTTCCCTGTTGATAAAGGAAATTATAATGATGCTTATCCCTTTGAAAAGACGATAACCCTGATGCCCGGGATGGAATTTGTCATAAAGGCAGAGGATAAATTCGGAAAGATAACAAAATTGCCTGTGAAGATTGAAGAGCCTGTTGTTGAATATATTCCGGAATTCAAATATTTAAAAACCGTCAAAAAAGCGAAAATAAGGGAGAAACCGGAAGGGGAAATACTTGCGGTGGTCAACCCTGAAACACCTTTGAACGCGATAGGGTATAAGGGTGACTGGTTTTACCTTGAAGGTGGCGGATGGGTTCATAAAAGTGTGGTAAAAGAAATAGTGGTTGCTTCAACGGTCTCACCCGTAGTAATAGAAAAAAAAGAAAAACCCGTGGAAGTTCCTGTGAAATTTGAGGTATCCGAGGTTGATACAGCAATCCCTTCAGGATATAAAAATTCAAACGCAATAGCCCTTATAATAGCAAATAAAAACTATGAGCATTCTGATGTCCCGTCGGTTGATTATGCCTATCATGATGCGGAAATAATGAAGGAATACTTCAAAAAAGTTTTCGGTATTCCCGAAAGGAATATAATTTTCGTGAAAGATGCGAAGAAGAGCGATTTTGAAAGGCTTTTTGGAACGAGGGATGAATACAGGGGCGAACTTTACAATCTAATAAGACCGGGCACAAACCCTGATATTTATATTTATTATGTTGGTCACGGAGCGCCCGACCCGAAGACAAAATCCGCCTATTTTGTCCCTTCTGATTGTCATCCCAATTATGTCAATTTAAACGGTTATTCACTTGATTTATTTTACAGAAATTTAAGCAGGTTGCCTGCAAAAAGTGTTAACATAATAATAGATGCATGTTTCTCGGGTGGTTCAGGGAGTCCTGAGAAGAAGATGTTGATAGCAAAGGCTTCACCGCTTGCGGTCGGTATTACAAAAAAAGAGGTTCCCCGGAATTTCACGATAATAACAGCAACAGATACCGCGGAGATTGCTTCCTGGTATCCTGAGAAAGGTCATTCATTATTCACATATTATTTCTTAAAGG
>JAJRUZ010000045.1 GCA_024277525.1 Caldifarciminota bacterium
TATAATGATGATCCTTTCTCCCCAGCAACATCTTTAAAGACTCTAAATAATTCACTTTCTGATATTTTAAAGGGTTCGGAAAGTAGCATATCTGTGAATTCTTCCGAAATTCTTATAGACATCTCCCTTACTTTTTCAAATCTTGCTTGCTGGTTTATTAAAACCCGTAAGAGCAAATACCTTAAAATCTTCTCCTGTTCGCTTTTGTCCTTTGATGAGACATTTAAATTATTTGGAATTGCCATATGTTCCTTCCATCTTTTGAGCCACTTTGTTCTTCCTTCTTTTTCTAAAATTAAAAGCAATCTCTCTTTATCTTTGTCAGATAAGCTTTTTTGTTTTTCTCTTGGCATTCTTTACCACCGATTTCTGTTTTTTAACTTTCTCTTGCAGATAAGTTCTTAAATGCCTTGCATCATCTCTGATTATTATTTCAACATCATAGTCTTTCTTGAATAATGAACTTTGTTTTAATCCCATCTTCTCCTTTACTATTTCACATAATTCAAGATCTATCTCATATCCAACACTGTTCCTCCCTAACATAGCAGCAACTTTATTTGTTGTTCCAGAACCCATGAATGGGTCCAAAACTGTTTCTCCGACATAGGAAAATAATTTTATAAGCCTATAAGGAATCTCTTCTGGAAATGCAGCTATTCCTTCTTCAAGCCGATTTTTAAAGGGCAAAACATTGGTTATATTCCAAGTTGTTAAATACCATTTATTTTTTTGATATTCTTCAACATCAATCTTTGATTCCTCTTTAACCCCTGATGAAACTTTTTTGTAATCAAATTTTCCATTTTGAAAAATTAGTATTGTTTCTTGAATATTGTCAGGATAGAAATACATCGGGTATGGGTGTTGTAGAATTACTCCACTCCTTCTGCTTATGCGAATATATCCTTCTGGTTTTATCCATATTATTTTATCTCTGTAGATAAAACCCTCTTCTCTATATATTTTTGTAAGGTCTGCCACTACTGGATATTTTTTGCCGTTTATTAGTGTGTCATCGCATACAATGCATACTATTCTGCCCTCATCTACCACTCTTTTTAATTCCCTCGCCACTTTTCTCATCTTATCAAGGTATGCGTCATAACTTTCAAATAGATCTGGATAATCAAATGGTGCATTGAAATAAGGGGGAGAGGTGACCACAAGGTGTATGCTATTATCTTTTAATTCTTTCATGTTTTCGGCATCGCCAAAAATTAACTCATGATAAGTTTTCATTATTTTGGTCATTATAATCCAGCTTTATCTATTTTACTACCATTAATTTCACTCCTTGATAAAAAATTGTCAAACATACTTTTTATAAGCAGTAAATCTTCAAAGGATATCATCAAGAAGTTGTCTTTTAACATAGTATAATCATTCAGCAAAAGAAAATAAAAAATCAAGTCTTTTAAAATTTTTCCCTTTCCAAGCAACACATCCATTTCAGCGAGGCTCCCAGATTCCCATTCTTTCTGTTTCAATTTCTGCATTTTTGTCCATATTTTTTATTTTTTCATTAAAATTATAATTCCATTCCATATACTCAGAGTTTCCTCCTCCATGAGTTGTTATGAGATAACTCGGAGATATATGTCCGAATTTCAGAGCTCTTACTCTTTTATACGGAGAATCTCCCCCCGAAGGGTCGACCGGAAGCCATCCTGCCCCGGGAAGGTATACTTCAACCCACCTGTGAAATACCCTGTCAATGCTTGCATTATCTCCGATTCTCACAACAGAACCTACATATCTGGCAGGAATTCCTACACTTCTAAGCATTGAAATCATTACATAAGAGTATTCGGAGCAGGAACCTTTCCCCCTTTTCAATATAAGCGGTGCAACATCCCATCCTCCGACCCTTTCATATTCCATATTTTCAATAATATAATTAAATATCCTTCTCGCCATCCAGTAAGGATTTTTCTCTTTTCCGACTGCTTTTTTAACTGATGATTTTATAAAAGAATCATTTATCATCAATTTATCTTCATCAAGGAGATATTTTTTCTTTATTGAGTCAGGAATGCTTTTTAAACTTTTAATTTTCTCAGGAACCACAAAATAAAAAACCTCAAAAATTGTTGCATCCACCTCCATTTTAAATTCCCTGATTTCCCTTTCTTTCAAAGTATCAATTTTAAAGATGGCAATCTTTTCTCCGTAAAAATCCTTTTTTATAACCGGACTCTCAGGATAAAATTTTATATCTTTTATTTTCTGTGTTGTGAGGTTACGGGGAATTGCAAAAAATATTTTTGTGTCATAAATATTACCCCTGCCCCTGTTTCCGATTCTGTATAAAAGGGTTATTTTTGAATTTCTTGATTTGTATCTTATTACCGAGTTCTGCTTCGGTATTTTTATGATGTAAATAGAATCTTTTTCAAAATCCGCAACAAAAAGGGTGTCATTTCTTGCATATATTCCGGAGGGATAAGGGCCGGGTGATTTTATCACATTTACAATCTCACGGTGTTGAGGGTCATAAAAATAAATTTCATCCCTTATTCTGTCTGCAATGCATATATAATTTTTATAAAAACAGATGGATAAGGGTTTTATACCGGATATATCATATGTTTCGGAGATTGTTCCATCTAATAAAATTTTATATATTTTTGCTTCCCTATTATCTGCATAATAAATAAAATTATCTTTTACTTTCACTCCGGAGGGCGAAGGAGAGAAAAGGTATATTTCATTTTCAATTTTTTCATTTTTCGGGTCAAAGAAAAATATTTCGTTCTCTTCCGGGTCAAGCAATATAAATTTTTCTCCTTTTTTATCGATTCCGTAAAAGTTTTTAAATTCAAACCTTATTTCTTTTATTTTTTTCTTTTCTTTTAGGCTGTAAATATTTATATTTTTATCAAGAAAATTAACTTCAAAAAGGGTATCTTTTTTAAGGCATATTTCTCCAGGATAAGAAGATATTTTCATGAGTTTCTCGGTAATTTCAGTATAATTTAACAATTTAAAAGATATTATAAAAAGGAAGAAATACATAATTTAATTATATAATTTATTCATGCTTCCTGTCTATGAGATATTCCGTTCAATTCAAGGAGAAGGTCCTTTTTCAGGTAGTCCCGCTGTTTTTTTAAGACTTGCCTTCTGCAATTTAAAATGTGTATGGTGTGATACAGAATATGCTTGGAAAGGAGATGTTGTTTATAAAAGAATGGATCTAAAGGAAATAGAAGAAGAAATTTTGAAATATAATATCAATCATCTTGTTGTAACCGGTGGAGAGCCCCTTTTATGGGAAGAAAAGTTTTATCCTCTTATAGAGAGTCTTTTAAATAAAGGTTTTATCATAGAAGTTGAAACGAACGGGACAATAAGGTCTGATTTACCTGATGATATTTACTTTAATATTTCGCCCAAACTTTCAAATTCAGGAGAGGAATTTGAAAGAAGGATAAAAATTGATGTTTTGAGAGAATTTAATAAAAGAGAGAGATCAATTTTTAAGTTTGTTATTCAGAAAAAGGAGGATATTAAAGAAGTTCTTGAGATAAAAAATGAAGTGGGTATTGAAAAAGAGAAAATTTATTTAATGTCTGAAGGTAAGACAAAGGAGGAGATAAAGCAGAGAAAAAAAATGGTATTTAAACTCTCAAAAAAATACGGATTAAAATTTTCTGATAGACTGCATATACTGATGGGAGTAAAGTAATTGATAATTTTTCAATTTCAATTTTCACAGTTAACTTTTGGTATGAGAAAGAATTCTATCAAATAGTAATAAATATTGAGTTATCGGGTATTGTTTTTTGAAAATTCTTGTTTTCATGCTTTATAATTAATTAATCGGGGCGTAGCGCAGCCCGGTTAGCGCGCTACCTTGGGGTGGTAGAGGTCCGGGGTTCAAATCCCCGCGCCCCGATTTTTTGGAATCAGTGAAATATTTCGTTTATATTCTTCAAAGTTTGAAGGATGGGAGCTATTATATCGGGATAACGAAAAATCTTGAGAAGA
>JAJRUZ010000046.1 GCA_024277525.1 Caldifarciminota bacterium
AAGTAATAATTGATCTTGTGTGTAAGGTATAAAATTTGCCATTTTCCCCTACCTCCCTTTAAACCGAATTATACCCGACACTGAAAATCCCTATCAAATCAGTTATTAGTTTTCGGACAACCTGCTGGCCCTTTCATGTCAACATGAACTCGAACGCAAGAAACGCTATAAACTCAATAAACCCGTCTCACCTTTCCCGCTTCTTTATAACCCAATAAACGCAAAAAACGCGATAAACCCAATAAACACAATTAATCGCGGTTAGGAAACCGCTCTTACTCGACAAACACAAGACAGACACAATAAACACAATCCTCTTCTCGCCCGTCTCGCTTTACCACACATCTCGCCTTCATTTAATCCCCCTTTGTCTCTTTTCTCTAAGGAGGAAGTTTTAATAGTTTGTTTCTATAATTCGGAAGAAAACTTCTTTTTTTAAAAGTTCTGCCTCTTTTTTGTCTGTTAAGAAAATTTCTACATCTTTTTTTACCTCTTTGAAATTAATTTTTTGAATATGCTTTTTTAAGAATTCCTTGAAGTTGTTTTTGTTAATATTCATTTTTATTTTTTCCGTCTGATATATGGCATTGTTTAAAAGGGTGAAATTAGGCATGATTTTTTTGCCTAAGTACCATAAAAGGTCATAAAAATCCCTTCCTTTTATATATTTTCTGAAAAAACAGGCATGAAGTTTCGTAGAAAACATCGAAGGTAAATCAAAACCTGTCACTGTGAAAACAAATTCTTTTGTTATTACATAAATCTGTGTGTTCCAGCCTGGAGGCGGGTTTGTATCAATTTCTATTCTTATTGAAAGTTTCTGCTCTTTTAAGGGTGAGAGATTTAACCTGTATAAAAGGGAAGGAAATTTTATCATGCAGGTTTTTACAGTTTTTTCTTTTTTTATCTTTTTCTCAACATCAAAACCCAAGACATTGAGCTCCTTTGTAATTTGATTGATAAATTCATCAAACTTAAAGTTTTCTTTTTTTAATAGGGAAAAATCAAGGTCTTCGGAAAATCTCTTTAATCCGTAAAAAAACCTGAGGGCTGTCCCTCCGAGAAAGGCAATGTTTTTGAAATAAGCCTTATCCCATATTATTTTTAAAATTAATATCTGCAAAAATTCCCTTGTTCTGTGAATTTTTAATTCCCTGTTTTTTTCCTTTTCAATAATTTCTCTTATTAATTCAATCATGATTTTTGCTTTGCAAAGGAGATAAATTTTTCTATTACTCTGTGAAGGGTTTTGTTTTTTACCATTTTTGCTATGTTTTTAAGCTTTTTTATATCCAGATTTTCAAGGTTCTGAAATCTGTAAGAATATTCAAATACATCTTCTTTTTTATCTTTTAGGATTTTTAAATTAAGATATATGAAATCAAAAATTGCCTTTTCCGGCTCTGCAATTAAAAAAGGGAGATTATTTTCATCGGTGAGTTTTTTAAAACCGAAGAATAAAGAGGATTTTATATGATAATACCTGAATGTTCCGAAAGGGTTTGTGAATGTTTTTGTTTTTTTTGTTGTTACAGATGTTATATCCTCAACTTTTTCAGGAATAAATCCGTAAAAATAAAGAGCATACTGACAGGAGATGTAAGATGGAAAATAAAGCTGGTTTGCGATAAATTCCCTTGAAACTTCCATTTTTCTGTTTTCTTCATTGAAAATATAAAGCCCTTTTTTCAATTTTATAATAAGTCCCTTTTTCTGCCAGTAAGAGATCTCATTTAAAAGCGTTTTTCTGTTTTGATTTAAAAAAAGATGGGAAACTCTTATAAGAGGCACGTTGATAAAAGTTTTTTTTAATTCTTCAAATTTCATTTCCGATAGCCATAATTTTTTGGGATTTTCGGAAATAATTATAAGGAAAAATTCCGGAAATTGTCAAGAACTTAAAAAATCGCGGCTGAGAGTTGAATATGTGCGATAAATCGCACCGCTACTTTTTTTTGACTTTTGACTTTTTAGATTTAACCTTTTTTACCAACATATGAGATTTCTGGTTAACAGTATGTATTGATTATTTGTACGATTTTCCTCGTGATGCAATGTTTACAACTGCTATGATTTTTTCTTTTTTAAGGATGGTAAAAATAATTCTATATTTACCTGCTTTAAGTCTATAAAATCCCTTTAATTCTCCTACAAACGGCTTTACAACTCTGAAAGGGTCGGAGTCCAGACTTATGCCGAGACTCTACTGTTCAACAATTTAGAGCCATATCCTTACGGCAAATGATTATTCATTACCCCATTCAACCTATTTTTCAAAAAACTAAAAATTAACCTATATGAAATACCTTCAATTCATAGCCTTTCTTATTTCAAAAAGTGCATCCCTGTATTTTGCCGCTTTTTCAAATTCAAATAAATCAGCAGCCTCCCTCATTCTTCTTTCAAGTTCCTCAATCAGACTTATTTTATCAAGTGTGCTTTTTAAAATTTCTATTTCCTTTTCAACCTCTTCATATTCTTCCTTTGTTTCCAATCTTGCATCAGCGACTATTGTTGTTCTTATTATCTGCTCTTTTGTCTTCTTGATTGTTTGAGGCACAATTCCGTGCTTTCTGTTATACTCTATCTGCAATTTTCTCCTTCTCTCCGTTTCCGCAATTGCCTTTTTCATTGCTTCTGTTATTTCATCCGCATATAAGATTACTTTTCCTGCTCTGTTTCTTGCCGCCCTTCCTGCAGTCTGAATCAAGGCAGTCTCACTTCTTAAAAAACCTGTCTTATCAGCATCAAGAATACAAACAAGCGAAACTTCCGGCAAATCAAGCCCCTCCCTTAAAAGATTAACCCCCACAAGACAATCAAACTTGCCGAGACGCAAATCTCTCAATATTTCAACTCTCTCAATAGGGTGAACCTCGGAATGCAAATATTTTACCCTGAATCCTGCAAGGGATAAATATTCTGCCAAATCCTCAGCCATCCTTTTTGTTAAAGTAGTTACCAAAACCCTTTCCCCTTTTTCTTTAATTTTTCTTATTTCTTCCATTAAATCATCCACCTGCCCCCTTGTAGATTTAACAATTATTTCGGGATCAACAAGACCGGTAGGTCTTATTATTTGTTCAACAACTCTTCCTTTCGCCTTTTCTATTTCGTATTCACCAGGAGTTGCAGACATATAAATTACCTTGTCAAGTAACCCCTCAAATTCCTCAAATTTAAGCGGTCTATTATCAAGAGCAGAAGGTAATCTGAATCCATGCTCCACAAGAACCTCTTTTCTTGACCTGTCACCCCTGTACATTGCTTTTAATTGAGGAATCGTAACATGACTTTCATCTATTATACACAGGAATTCATCAGGAAAATAATCAAGAAGACATCTCGGTCTTTCTCCGGGCTTTCTTCCATCAAAATGTCTTGAGTAGTTCTCTATTCCGGGACAATAACCGATTTCCCTTAACATTTCAAGGTCATATCTTGTTCTCTGTTCCAATCTCTGTGCTTCAAGAAGCTTTCCTTGTTCCCTTAATTCCTCCAACCTTTCCTCAAGTTCTTCTTCAATGGTTTTTAAAGCTCTCTCAAGTGTTGGTCTTGTGGTGACATAATGGGATGCGGGATAGATTGCTATTTTCTTTTTTCTTTCAAATATTCTGCCCGAAACCCTATCCCTTATTTCTATTTTCTCAATCCAATCATCAAACATCTCGATTCTGACAATGTAATCCTCATAAGCGGGTATTAGCTCTATAACATCTCCTTTTACCCTGAATCTTCCCCTTGCAAGTTCAAAGTCATTTCTTGTGTAATAGAGGTCAACAAGTCGCCTTAAAATTATATCCCTTTCAATGTTCTGCCCTTGTTCAAGAATCAAATACAATTTTTTCACCTCTTCAGGGTTTCCGAGACCGTAAATACAGGAAACGGACGCCACAACAATTACATCTTCTCTTTCCAAAAGTGAGGAAGTCGTCCTCAGTCTCAATCTTTCAATGTCTTCATTAATTGATGCATCTTTTTCAATATATGTGTCGGTTTCAGGAATGTATGCTTCGGGCTGATAATAATCATAATAAGAAATGAAATATTCAACCGCATTATGAGGGAAAAGCTGTTTTAATTCACCGTAAAGCTGAGCAGCAAGTGTTTTGTTATGGGATATAATCAAAGTGGGTCTCCCCCATTCCTTTATTACATTCGCAATTGTGAATGTTTTTCCGCTTCCTGTGACACCTAATAAGACCTGATGTCTTAACCCCTTTTTAAGACCTTCTACAAGTTCCCTGATTGCTTTCGGTTGGTCACCTTTGGGTTTTAAATCGGTAACAAGTTCAAATTCCGCCATATATTTAATTTAAAGCCTGAGAAATGAAATATCAAATCAATTCTTTTTAAGAACTTCCCTCTTTCCGACAAGATGAACAAATACCATACAGAAATATATCACCGAACATTACTTTGTGCTCTTCAACGGTCTTCGGGATTTTTGCAATTTGTTTTTCAATATCATGGACACGATGACATTTTATACATATAAAATGAACATGAGGGTCCGTACGCGCCTCAAAACGGTTTTTTCCTTTTTCAACTTTTATTTCCCTTACAATACCCGTTTCAGAAAATAATTTTAAAGTATTGTAAACAGTAGCCTTGGAAAGTGAAGGAAGTTTGCTTTTAAGTTTTAAATAAATCTCATCAGCAGTCGGATGAGACTTTGTAGAAAGTAAATATTCCAGTATTATCAATCGCGAAGAGGTCAAAAAATGACCCTTTTGTTTTAAAACCTTTAATTTCTCATTTAAAGCACTTTTCATTTTATAATTCCCTCCCAGTATGTGTTGCGTATTTTCTTTAAAATTTTACTTTTTATATTTTTATTGTAAACAAAAATCTGTATTTTTTCAATTATTTTTAAATAAAGGTCATAAAAGTTCTTCTTTTGAATATGAAAGCCCCTTATTTCAAAATCCTTATTTTTTCTCATAATTTGAAGTGCATAATAACCGAATTTGTCTTCAAAAATTCCTTCAATTGTGTCTTTATCAGAAGTTATTCTGTTTGAAATAAGGGATTTTAAATATTGGTATGTGACTACAGTATCGCCGGGTTTGAAATGAAAATAAAGGGAATCCTCTGTATCACTTCTTTTTTCTTTTAAAATTTTTAATTTTTTCTTAACCTCTAAATAAGGTTCCTTTTGATAGTTAAGGGAATCAAAATAAAATTTCTTCTCTATAAGTCTTCTTGCAAGAATCGGTTTGACATAAATCTCCCTGTACCTCTTCCTATTTGAAAGGGAACTGTAAACCTTTGAAAGAGTTTCCGGCGACTTTGTCTCATTTAAAATCCTTTTCTCTTCCCGTGCTATATCACCCTCGGTCAGGTTAATCCCCATCATGTCCGCGATTTCAAGGTCAATAAATTTTTGTATTAAAAGCAAAAGTGCCTCCTCTTCCGAGCGATAAGTACCGTACGCAAGTTCAATTTTTTGCATATCCTTTATATCCCTTTCATAAATGAATCTTTTTCCGACTTTTGCAACAATGTTTTCTTTTTTACACGAAAAAATAAAAGGAATCATAAGAAGAATATATTTTCTCATTCTTCCTTAGGTAACAAAAAGTCCATTTTCTTCCTTTCGGGTGCGTCAAAAAGAAGACGATTTATAAAACTTTTTAAGAATTTTCTATTTTGTTTTAAATCTCCTACAACAAATTGAACCCTTCTGAAGATTATAAATAAAAGAAAAATTAAAGGAAGTAATTTTAAATCAGGGAATTTAAAACAGAGATAAATTGTAAGAGAAGTAATAAAAAAGAGAATAAAAAGAGCAGTTTCTTTTAAAAAGAAAACAGGAGAAAAAATTAAAAGAAAAATAATTACATATTTCGGAAATAAAACAAGTAAAAAACCCAACGAAGTTGCAATTCCCCTTCCGCCTTCAAATTTGAGAAAAATGGAATAACTGTGTCCTATACCTGCAAAAAGACCTGCTAAAAAGGAATAAAATAAATCAAATCCCAAAAATTTCGGAATTAAACATGCAATTATTCCCTTTGAGAAATCAAGAAAAAAGGCTAAAAGACCGTATTTGAAACCTATCGCCCTTCCTACATTTGCACTCCCTATATTTCCTGTTCCTACTTTTCTTATATCAACTCCTTTTAATTTTCCTATAATAAATGAAAAAGGTATTGAACCGATGATGTATCCTGAAAGGGCAAATTTTAAAATTTCCATTTTGATATTCTCCATAATATAAAAAATCCACCCGTAAAAGCAAGAAGATAAAATGAAAAGAACCTCCATATAAAAATCAGAAAGGGCAATAAATAGACTGGTACATATTTTGAAAGTATTAAAGCAGATACACCTTCCGCAACACCAATTGCTCCGGGAGAAGGTGAAAAAAGAACAAGAAAATAAATTAAAGAAGAAAGAGCAAAAATTTTAAAGAAGTTTTCGGTTAATGAGAGACCGAAATATAAAAAAGGAATAATAAGTAAAAGAAACAAAAAACTTAAAAATGCAAAGATTAAGGATAAAATTATTGATTTTAAATTTTTAAAAAACAGGGGAATTATCTTTTTAAATCTTATTATTTCATCAATTAAAAAAGATATGACTTTTAAAAATCTTCCTTTAAATTTAGATGAAAATTTTTTCAAATAATTTGAAGGAATAAAAAGCAGAATAAGAACAATTACTATCATAAGGATTAATAAAAAAAGAATATAAAAGATACTTGCTTTTACATAGGGATTTTTGGGTATTTCCAGATATTTCAGGCTGAAGATTAAGAAAATGAACAAATAAAGATACTTTAAAAACCCGAATACATAAAGGGCGAAGGAGCCCTCACCCGGTTTTATATTTTTTCTTGAGAGCAAAAACAACTGGTAAGGAAGCCCTCCTGAACCGAAAGGGGTTGTTGAGGCAAGAAAATAACCGGATAGTAAAATTTCAAAGGCAAACCAAAAGGGAATTCTTTTATTGAATGAAAGTGAGGCAGAGACAAAGGTCAAAGATGCAAAAATCGCATACAGAACCCCTGATAAAAAGGATAAGAAAAGATAAAATAATTTTATTTTCCTTATATATACAAAACTTTCTTTTTTAAGGGAAAACAAAATTACCAGAAAGGATGAAATCACAAAAATTGAAAAAAGAATCTGTAAACCTTTTCTTACCTTTTTCTTTTCAATCATTAAAAATCCTCTGAATATGAAATTTTAAAACTTCTCCGTATTTTGAAATGATTTCTTTTATCTTATACGGTTCAAATGTGTGAATATGAATTTTTATTTTTTCTTCTTTATGGTTAATAATCAGACTATCTCCGAAATTTTTTAAATCATCAAAAATTTTTTCATCTTTTATTCTCCAACTTTTTAAAATTGTTACAATTTCATAAAAATTTCTCTTTAATTCATCCAAAAAACCCTCCCAGAAAATAAGGAAACCTATTGCACCTGCATCAGGAACATTTGCGGATTTCAATTCCGGGAGAATTTCCCTTGTTTCATTGCATATCCTTTCTCCTTCCTCTATTCCTTCTTCCAAAATACTTATTATATCTCCATCAACAGAATTTATTTTCTCGCCCATTTTTCTTATAACGGTTAAAATCGTTCCTTCTTTCGGATTATAGACAGCCTCATAAGCAGAATGTGTCCCGAATTCAAAGCCCTTTTTAAGTGTTAAACTTCTGAAATTTTCTTCGTCTTCAAATGCTTTCCTGAAGCCATCAAAAAAACAGGAAAAAATAAGACCGGAATTGCCTGTTGCTGTCTCAAAAAGAGCATCTGCAATTTTGTTGAAAAAATCTTTACATGAACGCAATTCGGAATCTTTAATCATATTTATCGCATCTTCTATTGTTTTAACCAAATTATCCCCTGTATCCTTATCAGCAACAGGAAAGACATTAATTTCATTAATCCATGTTTTCTTGTTTTCAAGATATAAAAGCCCCCTTTTAAAAGCATTCAAAAAAACATTATGTTTCATATTTACCTCCTAAATAAGTTCAATTTCGCCTTTATAAAATGAGACACCGAAAGCATTTAATCCTATTGCAGCAAGCGGAACAGGACCTACATGTCCTTAGTATAACTTAATAGGTTTGAATTCATCTCTAATCTCCTTTTCAAAATTTTCTATTTTATCATCTTTTTCGGAAAAAAACACAAATACATACAGTTTTCCATTTCTCTCCTTTATATATTCTCTCATTCCCTCCATCATCTTTTTTGAAGCATCTTTAAAGGATTTTGAAAAATCGTAAATTTTTAATTTATTTCCCTCAATTGTTATAATAGGGAAACCGAAAGGTGTTCTTAAAAATTTCAAAAATAAAGAAGGATGTGATATAAATTTTTTAATTCCCTCAACCGGTCTTATTCTGGCTAACCTGAGGGTCTCGGGTACAGCCATAAAAACTTTTGAATTCAAAGAAACATTTAAAGCAGTTTTAATGATTTCTTCTTTACTTTTTCCTTCTATCCATGCTTTTATTCCTGCCAGAACTCCCATTCCCGAGCATGGTCCTGCTGTTTTTGTATCAACGGGTTCTATCCTTTTTATTCTTTTCTTAACAACATTCATTGTACTTATAATTCCTGAAAGTTCGGATGATACATGGAAACTTATGATTTCACCTTTCACATTTTCAAAAATTTTTATAACTCTACCTGGAGACAATACAGATGTTCTGTACTTTTCACCTCTCTTTAATCCTTCAATTATTTCTTCCCTTCTTTTACCCGTATATTCCTCTCCTTTTTCATTCATTATTCTTATAGGAATTATTCCGATATTAAATTCCTCAATTATTCCGTCAGGTAAAATTACACTTTGGTCAACAAATATTTTAATATTATTATGCATTTTATTTAAAATTTTAAACTCCATGAAAGTATTCTGGCAAGAAGAAAAACTTCCTTTAAAAAAAACATTTTTCGGACCGAAGGAGCCCAGATTTCTTGAAATAGGATTCGGAAAGGGCGACTTTATGATCCACCTTTTTGCTCTTGATTCCTCCTCTCCGCTTGTAGGAATAGAAATTTCAAAGGAAATGATAAATATAACTTTGAGGAAACTATCCTATCATCCCAATATTTTCCTCTTTCACGGAGATGCAAGATTTTTATTGAAATATGTTTTTCCTTATTTTTTATTTGAAAAAATATTCATGCTATTTCCTTTTCCATGGCCTAAGGAGAGACACAAGGAGAGGAGGATTTTTGAGGGTGATTTTATAAATATTCTTTGGTATTCATTAAAAGATAACGGAAAATTTTACACGGTTACGGATGAGGAGGTTTTTTCTCAGGATACAAAGGAAAAATTTATGAATTCAGGGGTTTTTGAGCAAGATGAATTTGAAGATTTTTTCAGAAAAAAGGCAACAGAAACAAAATATGCAAGAAAATGGCGAAAGGCGGGTAAAAATTTTTATTTTCTATGTTTTAAAAAAATAAAAGAAAAAAAACCGAAAATTGAAAAGAAAATAAAAATAATTAACAAAGTAGACCATTTTATTTTAAAAAATGAAAAATTTAAGGATAATTATGAAAAAAAAGAAGAAGGAAGAATTTTTATATTAAAAGAAATATATTTTTCGGAAAGCGGTAAAATCTTTAAATTTTTTGTAAAAGAGGAAATACTGGAGCAAACCCTGTTTTTTACTTTAGATAAAAAAAGAAATTTTATTTTAAAACCTTTATTCAAAGAGAGAATAATTTTTACGGAATGGATTTTGGAAAATTTAAAGAAAATTTTTGATTTTTAGTAATGAATAGTTTAATATAAAATGATGATTTGTTTTTTGTTAATAGTTGCTCAGACCTATAATCCTGACATTGCACAGATTGTTAATAGGGTGAATGTTGATAGTGTTGCAAAATTTATCTTAAAACTTCAGAACTTTTGGACAAGGGAATATGAGAGTGATTCAATGTATAAGGCAAGGTTATGGATAAAAGACAAATTTATAAATCTCGGATACAATGTAACAGAGCAAATATTTTCTTATGGTGGTAGGGAACAAGCAAATATAATTGCAACAAAATACGGTCTTTCGGACACCGAGAATGTGTTTATTATAGATGCTCATTATGATTCAAGAGGAGAAAATTGGGGAGTTCCTCCTTACGGTCCTGCACCGGGGGCGGATGATAATGCATCCGGAGTTTCACTTCTGCTTGAAATTGCAAGAATTATAAAGGACATCCAGTTTGATTACACAATAAAATTTGTTGCTTTTGCCTGTGAAGAACCGGGACTTATTGGCTCTGAGTATCTTGCAGAGCATTATTCTTCAAATAATAAAAAAATAAAGTGTCTTTTAAATGCTGATATGATAGGCGGTGATGCAGATTATATTAATGACACCATAATTATTGAAAGGGATGAAGATAATACCCCTGATACAAACAATTTAAAATCATGGGCATTTGCCGATACTTTGAAAAACAGTTATACCCTTTATACAAATTTAAATACGGTTTTCGGTCCTGTATTTGGTTCGGATTATATTCCTTTTGAAGATTCGGGTTATACTGTAATCGGGGTCTTTGAATATAATTGGAATTCAACATACCACAGTGCCTATGATGTGGTGGACAGTATGGATGTGAATTACACAGCAGAAGTAATAAAGGGCGTTCTTGCTTTTATTCTGTATGTTGCGAGATTTTATCCCGTAGAGGTGACAGAAATTGAATTCGGAAATAGATTTAATTTTAAGAAAGTTATTTATGATATATCCGGTAGAAAAATTTTAAATAATAAAATTAAAAGCGGAATTTATTTTATGGTGACTGAAAACAAAATTAAGAAAATATTGAAAATAAAATAATTCAAAGATTATATTTTTAAGGGTTCAATTCCCTTATATATTTAGCAAGGAGGCTTTAAAAATGATGGGGATTATAAATAACCTTGTTTTGGCATTAATGGAAAAAGAAGGGAAAAAAGACGAAGTGATGAAAAAACTGGGCTTGGAGAAAGAATATGACGCTGAGGTTGCTTATCCTGAGGAAGAATTTCAGAGATTAGTCGGAGAGTGTTGTAAAGTTTTGAATATTGATTCTGATACCTTTCAGGAAAAATTTGCAGAATTTGTGATTCCGATTCTTCGTGAGAAATTTCCCGGTTATTTTGAAGTAAAAAGTGCCAAGGAGTTTATTGTTCAAATTCCCACAATTCACGGACTTGCTACAACAGCAGGTACTGCTCCGAAATTGATGGTGGTTAAGAATACGGATAAAGAAATTCATATGATTTATTCTTCGCCGAATAAATTATGCACAATGGCAAAGGCGCTTCTTCGTAAAGTTGTAGAATTGTACGGTGAATCTGCACAGGTGAAAGAAAAAGAGTGTATGAAAAAGGGAGATGATTATTGTAAGATAATAATAGAGTGGTAAGGAGAAAATGGAAAGAGCGGATATTATTATAAAGGAAAAGGAAATTCTTTCGCACATTATTCAGCGTCAGATAAAGATTTTGGGTAAGGAGATAATGGATTATGTGAAAGAAATACAGGGTATAGAGGTTGATGAAGACGGAAGAGTGATTTCAATATCCGGCAGTTTTGAAAAAGTGGTTCGTGACATAATAAAGTTATTTTCCCGGTTTAATCCGCTGGCAAAGAATACAATTGTCACTTCTCTTATATTTGCTAAAATTCAATGTCCTGAAATCAGGATTCCCCCGGAATTTTTAGAAAAAAAATAATTTTAGGGGATAAACCAGAAACCGTATCCTTAGCAAATGATCTGAAGATTATTGACAAATTGATTTTTTTGATTTATAATTTTCAGCATGGGAAAGAAATGGTATAAGTTTTACGATAAAGATGTTCCTCAAAAGATAGAAATACCGGAAATTCCTCTCTATGAATTTCTTTTAAAAAGTGCAAAAGATTATCCTTATAAAACAGCCTGTGTTTTTTATGATAAAAAATATTCATATAAATTTATAAGAGACTCTGCACTAAAATTCTCCAATTTTTTAAAAAAACTGAACTTTGAGAAAGGAGATAAACTTGCTCTTATATTGCCGAATACACCCGAATTCATAATTTCCTATTACGGCACACTTATGAAAGGAGGAATATGCGTTCAATTAAATCCACTTCTTTCGGATAGAGAGATAGAAATTCTTTTAAATGATTCGGAAGCCAGAGGCGTATGTATTCTTGATATTCTTATTCCTAAATTCTGGAATGCAATAAGAAATTCAAAATGCAAATTTGTGATAATTACGGAAATTAAACCCTATTTGCCTTTCTTAAAAAAAATAGGACTCGTAATCTTGAAAATTAAGAAAGGTGTAAAGGACAAAATTAATAAACTCGGTAAAAAAATATATGAATTTAAGGATGTAAAAAATGAAGAGCTTCTTAAAGAACTTACTGAAGTCAATCCGAGAGAAGATATAGCATGTCTTCAATACACCGGCGGAACAACGGGGATTCCGAAAGGTTCAATGCTTACTCATTATAATCTGGTTGCAAATACTTTACAGGCAAGTGCATGGGTATCTGACCTTAGAAAAGGCGAAGAAGTAGTTATGGGAGTTCTTCCATTTTTTCATGTTTACGGGATGTCTATTGCCTTGAACTTATCCATTGCAAATGCCCTGACACTTATAATTGTTCCGAAATTTCACATCAAGGAAGTTCTTGAACTGCTTGAAAAATACAAAGTGACAATATTTCCCGGTGTTCCTCAAATGTATCAGGCTATCAATTCCTATGAAAATGTAAAAAAATATAATTTGAAAAACATAAGAGTATGTATATCAGGAGCCGCTCCCCTTCCTGCTGTTGTTAAGGAAAAATTTGAGAAAATCACCGGTGCAAAACTTGTTGAAGGGTATGGTCTTTCGGAGGCATCTCCTGTTACCCATTGCAATCCTATATACGGACTTAATAAAAAGGGAAGCATAGGTGTTCCCTTTCCTTCAACCGAGGCAAAAATTGTGGATATAGAAAAAGGAGAGAAAGAGATGCCGGTCGGAGAACCGGGGGAATTGATTATAAGGGGTCCACAGGTTATGAAGGGTTATTGGAAAAGACCGGAGGAAACTAAAAAAGTATTAAGGAACGGATGGCTTTATACAGGAGATATAGCCAAAATGGACGAAGATGGTTATTTTTATATTCTTGATAGAAAAAAGGATTTAATAATTGTGAGCGGTTTTAATGTGTATCCGAGAAATGTAGAGGAGGTTTTGTTAAGGCATCCTGCTGTTAAAGATGTTGCATGTGTGGGAATCCCTTCCGAGAGAACAGGCGAGGCTGTTAAGGTGTTTATTGTATTAAAAGAAGGAGAGAAATTAACAAAAGAAGAAATTGTGGAATTTTGTAAAAAGAACCTTGCTAAATACGAAGTCCCGCAAGAGGTGGAATTTGTTGAAAAAATCCCGAAAACCATAATCGGCAAAGTGCTGAGAAGGGTTTTAAGGGAGAGGAAATAAAAATTTTTTAAGTAATTCTGCCGAAAGAATTAAAAACTCCTTTTAACTTACTTTAGGATATCAATGCCTATTTGAATTTTGAAGACCTCCTTTTCGTCAAGATTTATGTATTTGCTTTTTTTTTATAGGTTATACAACATTAATCGTGTATGGGAATTTTATGTTTTAGATTTCAAAAAAAGTGGAATTAATTATTTTTATTGTTCCTTTTCTTATTAAAGGATAAAAAGAACCATTATTTTTTATTCTATAATCATTATAGATTGCCTTTATGTAATTCTTTCCCGAAATATTATACGAAAAGAATATGCCTATTCTTTCCTGATTAATCTTTGAGTCTCGTATCGGAGCATCACAATAAAAATAAATGCTAACTCTATAAGGTAAACTTAAAATCAATTTAGAATGCCATGAATATGTTGTAACATCTAATTTATTCTCATTATTAAATTCATTCCATTGATATATTCCTGTAATTATGGTTAAATTTTTAATATTTAATAAAGCCTCAATTGAGTTAGTATTTAAAAATCCAATGTAGTTTCGCTGATAATTATATATTTTTTTACAATAAGCAGAAAGATATAATGTAAATTTATTTTTAGTCATTTTTTTCAATAAATTTCCTATGTATAGACTGATAATAGGAGTCTCAAACTTTTTTCCCATTTCAAAGTTCTTTCCGTAACCTCCGGTAAATGACAAAAATGTTAGGTTTTTAAAAGTCAAATTTATTCTTGAATAAGTATTAAATACATAAGGTTCCCCGAGCTCCTTAAAGTAGTCAAGTCCTAATGAGGGCGTAATATATAATATTCCTTTCTTATTTATAAAAACAGGAGAACTTATTTCAAAATTTAAATCCTTTTCCCCCTTCCAAGGGATGAAACCTACTTCATTGTCAGAAAAGCTGTCAGGTATGGAAAGTAAACTTGTGGAAATGCGGAATTTTTTTATTATTTTTATAAATTTAATTTTTTGTGCAAAATCATGTGAAACATGATTATCAAAAACACCCTCTATATCTAAAGTTGTTAAAGAATCGTTGTAAAAAATTTGAGTTCCTATAAGTCCTTTAGGTTTTTCTCGGGAAGGAAACCTGTAAGCAGTCAAAACAGACATAGATATATTTTTTTCTGGAATAAACTTTATTTTATTTACAATAAAGTGTGTTTGGGGAACTTTTTCATAAATATCTTGTATTTCTTCGGTTTGTGCATGAAGCAAAGAAAATTCAATATAATTTGATTTAATAAAAAATTTTTCTGCAAATAAAATAGGAATAATTTTCCCTGAAAGGGTGGTTTTGCCTATTTGTCTTGAATAAAAAACCTTTAATGGATAAAATCCGCTTAATTTGAAAAATTCGGAACCTTCTGTAAAGAAAGGACGTGTTTCTGCATAATAAAGTGGATATTTGGTTAAATTTAATCTGAAAGGGTCCGCTTCTACATCTCCGAAATCCGGATTGTAAGTAAAGGCAATTTTCAAATTTTTTTTAAATTTTAAATAAGTGTTAAACCCTATATCATATTTATAATTATATTTTTCACCGAAATCTTCTCCATGATGGAGGAGTAAAATAGGCTGTAGTTCCAAAGTAATTGCCTTCGGCTTAAAATTTATCATTTTAATCACTTTAAATCTTGAAACATGAAATTTATCTTTCTTAGGATCAAAAGGGGAGAGTCTTACTTCATAGGTATGTCCGGGACCCTTTCTAACAATATCAATCCCCCATTTTCCTTTTTTACCTATTAATCCTTTCCAAGGAATAAAAATCTCCGCCTCGTAATAATTATCAGCACAATATACCTCACCATTCCATAGAAAATCTTCACTATAATCAAATACTCCTCCTATCACTCTTGCGTCTTTCTTTTCTCCATTTGCACCTATCCCGAACATATAAGCATTTTCTCTATCAAAATCGGTATCCAGAAATATTAAAATTTCGTCTCCTGTGACGGATTTATCCGGTTTTCTGTTCTTTGTTATACAATGGAAACCTAAATATAATCCTTCATCTGTCTGAAAAAGATATATAACTGTGGACTCGGGTGGGGTTTGAAATGGAACAGGGTATGTTTCAATTAAGTTTGTAATTTTACATGCGGTTTTGTAATATATTTCATTTAATCTTCCATCCAATGACACTCTGACATTCTTAAAATACGGTACATTTATGGTATCAATTAGATTAAAAATCAACAAAATAAAAAATTTAAACATTATTTAATTCTCCTTTTTAATTTATGTGCATACAAACCAAAGATTTCTATGTCGTTTGATTTCAGCGGAGCAATAATTCCTATATCCTTGATTTTATTTTTTCTTATATAAATAAATACGGGTGTCTTCTTCAACTTACTTCCGATAAGGTAATGCATATTATCCCACACAACTTCATTCAGTCCTAACTGATAAATAAAATATTGAATTTCCTTAATAACAGGATGGTCGGTAGAAACTAAAACTTTTAAATTTTTAAAACTTGAGAAGGTATCAATTATAGATTTAAGTTCCTCAAGACATAACCTACAATCACTTAATTTGAAATACAAAATCAGGTAGTCTTTATCTTTGGGCAGTTTCGAAAAATAAGGTGTATCACTTGTAAGCGAGACAACAAGAACTTTTTCTTTTATACCAGAAAACTTGTCAGGTTCTAAAATGAATTCTTTTAATTTTTCCTTAAATAAAGCAATCTGTTCTTTCTTATATGTATAAATTCTCAAAAAGCCTCCCGCAACAAAACCAAGTATGATGATTGACACAATTATATGTTCTTTTCTCATTGTGTTAATTTCATTACTAAAAGTGTATCATTAGAAATAAAGAATAATTCATCGTCTTTTGCGTCTACTAACTTACCGGGGGGTAAGTAATTTTTTAATACAAATCTATTCTTTTCGATATCAAATATATCCAATACATAACTCACTTCTTCAAATACCGCAGGACTTTCTTTTCTAACTTTAAAAAGCTTTCTTTTTATTATTTCTTTTGTTATATATTCATTTAAACTTATACCTCTCCAATATTTAATCATTTCAAAGGGAATATAACCTCTTTTGTCCTCTGAAAAGGAAGAAATAATAATATATTTATCTAAAAGAAATAGATCAGTTAGAAATATCCACTTATGCTCGATTATTTTATTCAGTAGTTCACCATTTAATGTTCTTACCTGAATCTCATTCGGAGGTAAAATGATGTATATTAATTTATTTTCACAATCTACATAAAAGGGCATACTAAAAAACTCATCTATTTTTCTATTCACAATAGCTCTGATTACATTTTCAGATATTTCTCCATTTTCTCTGTCAACTTTATATATTATGTCAGCCACATAATGCAAAGAATCTATTTCTTCATATTTATTTAATGTTCTCACATAAATAGTATCACCACATACCCAAATATCTCCGACCAATAGATAAGGCAATAGAAAACTATTTATAAAATTTCCCTTTTTATTAAACTCAGATACTCTCTTAAGCATTATATCCGAAATAAAAATATTTCCGCTTTTTTTGTCTATAAATATGCCTGCAAGCCATTTTGCTTCTTTTACATCTTCACCCTTCCCTTTAATGATTGTATCCAAAATATTGCCGGTCGTATCAATTCTTAAAATGATACTTTTTTCTCTATTTAATATAACAAAACCATTATAATCATATAATGCTTTCTCCACCCCCTGTATCGGTAGTTTTATTTTCTTAAAAATTTTTAAATTATAGAAATTAAAAAAACAAAAAATTAAATAAATACAAGACATTGTTTCTATTTTTTCTTTCGTATTTTCTTTCGTAAATTATAAAAGGGGGAGGGGATTCCACCCTCCCCTCTTCATTTGAATCAGTAGATACAATAACACTCCTTAGCATCTTGGGTACAATCGCATCCAACAAATACCCCATGGTAGTAAATGGCTTCACCCTCTAAAATTGTTGGCTTTGTCTCAGCGTTTAATGTTTTAGGCCGGACAAAACTCAGGAAAGAATACCCTATTATGGAAAAAAGAATAAAAGTTGAAAAAAATATTTTTTTCATAATTTATCCTCCCTTTATGTTATTCTTGAGGAGAGGGTACAATACACAGACATTCATCATCGGGTTTTTGGCAATCACAGGCTGGTATACCATTATATGTTACTTTTTTACCGGTAAGTGTCTGTTCATCAGCAAATACCTTTTGAGGCACAAATAATTCTATACCTCTGTATCCTGTCAGCATCGCGGCCAAAAATAGCACTATCCCAAATATTTTTTTCATATATACTTCCTCCTTATTTTTTTCGGGATTTGAACCCTTGGGAGATTTTTAATCCCCCTTATATTATATATAACAATTTAAAAAGCAATTTCGGGTTTTTTTTTTTTAACGTTTCTGGAATTTTGTTAAAATTAATACCTTCTTTTTTGAAAAATCAGGCAATAACCCCCATTCCCTTTTCTTTTTAAAATGTGAACTATCATATATAAAAATCCTCTTTTTCCTCAACTGACTCTCAGGAATTTTTAATGAATTTAAATTTGAAAATATAACAACCTTATCAAATTCACCCTCCTCAAAATCCTCATATAATAAAATTTTGCCAAAACATAAAGAATTACAAAGAAAATAAATAAAAAGATTTCTACTCTCCACAAAATCTAAATTAACATTCTCACAATTACAAAGAAATTTCAGAAAATCCTTTAAAACTTTTTTAAAATCAGCCTCATTTTTTAAAATTCTTTTAATACTTTGATACTTCCTGAAATAATCAGGATTCCTGTCCTTCCAATTTTTATAATAATCAGGATTCCTGTTCCTCCATTCCTTAAAATATAAAGGATTTTCATCTTTCCATTTTTGAAGCAACTTTGCAACCCTTTTCTTATTTCTTTTCCTCCACTTCTTCCTTATTTCCCTCCTGCTCTTTTTATGTGGATTTAATTTCGCTTTTATCTCACTCCATATATCCTTTGCTCTCTCATATGAAATACATAATTTTTCAGCAACCTCCTTTAACTTAAAACCCTGCCTCAATAAATTCCAAAACCAGATTTCATCCTCGGATAAATTTTTAACATCCAATCTCTCCACCAAATCCTCCTCACTTTTTATCTCATCTTCTATATTCTCAAAATCATCAAGAAAAAACTCCCTGCTTCTTATCCTCATCTCCCTGATTACATAATTTTTAAAATGATTATCAAGAGATTTTAAAAAATATCTTCTGAAATTCTCCTCATTACCTTTAAACTTTTCTTCACATTTCCTGAAAACAATCCACGCCTCCGTAAATAAATCATTCCTCAAATCCCATAAATCATACTTTTTACAAAAATTTTTTATCTTTTTTTGGATTTCTTTTATATATTCTTCAAAATCCATCGGTATCAAAATTACTAAAAAGGACTTGAACCCGAAAATGAAATTTAAGATAACTTATATTAAAATTTCAATTATTTTTAAAATTGCTTATATACAAATTAATTAAAAATTAAAATTTACCCAACAAAGAAACGAAATGCAGTTTGCTCTGTCTTTTACACAAAAAATTTCCACAATATACCCCCTCCCAAAACAAATAAAGAAAGTATCAAAATAAAAATCTTTAAGAAAATATCTTTTATACCCTCCCTTCTAACCCCGGGTTCGAGGAAAAAAGAGTTTAAAAATTTGATATAGTATCCCGCTGAAATAACAGTTAAGATTATTAAAAAGAAGCCCTGTAAATTAAAATCAGACTTAAAAAGTGCGTATATAAGATAAAATTTTGCGAAAAATCCGGCAGTAGGGGGGAAAGATAAGAGGGAAAGAATAAAAATTAAACTGCTTATTGCAACTATCTTATCCGTAAAATAAATACCCCTTAAATTCGTTATCTCAATATCTTCATTTTTCTTTATAAAAGGAGAAAGGGTGAAAAATATGCCTCCTTTCATTAAAAAATAAATTAAAAGATAGTAAAATAAAACATTTTTGGAATAGGGTTCGGGCAAAAGAACAATCATAAACATAAAACCCGAATGAGAAATTGTGGAATAAGCAAGTATTCTTTTGACTTTATTTTCATAAATACCTGCAAGGTTTGAAAAAAGAATGGATATAATTGCAAAAACTGAAACAGGGAAAACAATTTCGGGTAAATACGATTTTATTTTGTAAAGAAAAATCAAGACACCTGCTTTCGGTGTCAAGGAAATTAAAAGTAAATAAGGCATCCTGACCCTTTCAAAAACATCCGGCATAAAAAATTGAAAAGGAATAAATAAGATTTTAAAACCGAGGGAAAAAATAAATAAAAATAAAGCAATACTGAATACAGGGTCGCTTCTTTCAAAAATTATCAATGCTTCAAAAGAAAGGGAACCTGTTCTGGTAAATATTAAAATTATTGAAAAAAGAAGAAGAATAGAGGATATGGTTCCTATTACAAAATATCTTATAACGGGTGAAATATCTCTAAATTTTTTTGACTCCAGTCCGATAAGAACATAGAAAACAAAAGATAAAAGTTCAAGGGATATGAAAAATATAATAAAAGAATCTGTTTTCAAAATTAAGTGCAGGGAAAGTAAATGTGAAAATATAAAGAAATTTATGTCTACAAAATTCCCTCTGTTTTCATTCAAATAAAAATTATAAAGAATGAAAAAAGTGGCAATATCTAAAAGATATATAAAACTATCGGATTTTACTTTAAAATCCGAAAAAACTAAGAAAAAATATGAAACAAGGATAAATAAATAATAAAAACTTTTTTTATCTGAAATTATATAAATTGCATTTATAACTATTGCTAAACCGAGTATAATTTCGGGCAAATAATAACTGATTAATTCTTTCATCTATAAGTTAAATATAAAAAGGGATGGGGAAATAAACCCAATAATATTACAAAAAAAGTTAAACTTATCAAAATGACCTTTTCTTTCAAATCAAGGTCAGGAAGGGTTAGAAGGTTTTTATTTTTAAGTTCTCCCCATAGTGTTCTTTTAACCGCTTTTAGTGCATAGAGTGCTGCAAAGAAAGGAGCAAAAGATAAAATGACTCCGTAAAGGATTTTTGTGAAGAAGCCCGAAAAAATAACAAGAAATTCACCTACAAAATTTGATGTTCCAGGCAATGCAATTGTTGCAAGGGAGAAAAGAACAAAGTAAAAGGAAAATCTTGGCACAATTTTTGAAATTCCCCCGAAATCGGATAGTTTTCTTGTGTGTGTTCTCTTATATAAAATTCCCACAAGAATAAAAAGGGCACCTGTTACAATCCCATGATTGAACATCTGAAAGAAGGCTCCCTGAATACCCGATATTTTCTCCATACACAAACCGAAAATAACAAATCCCATATGAGAAACACTTGAATATGCAATCAATCTTTTTAAATCCTCCTGAGCAAAGCTCATTAATGCACCGTAAAAAATGGAAAATATTGATAAAAAGATAATTAAATTTTTGTAAAAAAGAAAAGCGACCGGAAAAAGTTTTAAAAGAAACTTATAAAACCCCCATGTCCCCATTTTTAAAAGTATTCCTGCAAGAATCACACTTCCTGCGGTAGGTGCTTCCGTATGAGCATCAGGTAACCATGTATGAAAAGGAAAAAGAGGTATTTTAATCGCAAATGCAAGGGAAAAAAGCAAAAAACCTATTTTGCTCTTCTCATCAAAAAAACCCGTTAATACCCCTATTATGCCTGTTAAAAGGAAAGCACCGGACAATAAGGTATAGAAAACGAACTTATAATTGGCAATTTTCTTTCTTTCTCCTCCCCATATCCCGATTAAAAAATAAAAAGGAATAATGGAGAATTCCCAGAAAATAAAAAAAGGAAGCAAAGAATCCGAAAGGAATAGCAAATTTAAAGCAGATTGAGAAAAAAGCATCCATATATTGAATTCTTTGATTCTGAATAAAATGTCATCTTTTGAAAAATAAATCGAAAGCGGAAACAAGAGGTTGTTTAAGAAAATTAAAATGAAAGAAAAACTCTCAATCAGAAAAGCAAATTTCAATCCGTTGATAGAACATGTAAAAAGTGTAATTTTGGTTAAGGGATTAAAAAGAAAAATTTTTAAAAAATAAAAAGAAAGTAAAAACGGTATAAGGGAAAATAGAAGGGAAAGATTAAAAATTAAGTTTCTTTTTTCTTCCTTGATGAAAAAAAATAAAATTGAGCAAATTGCGGGAGAAACAAACAGAAGAGGGATATTCATATAAAAAGATTTTAAGTCATTTAATTCTTTTTTTTCATTTAATCCTTTTTTTCTTATAATTAAATTATGGAACATATAAAGGATAATGAAATTTATGAACTTATAAAAAAGGAAATAAAAAGGCAGGAGGAAAATTTGATACTTATTGCATCCGAGAATCATGCTTCTCCTCATGTTTTAAAAACAATGGGAACTCCTCTTTCAAATAAATATGCGGAAGGTTATCCTTTTAAAAGATATTACGGTGGCTGTGAAGTGGTTGATGAAATTGAGCATATTGCGATAGAGAGGTTAAAGAAATTATTCAATGCAGAACATGCAAATGTCCAGCCTCACTCAGGGACTCAGGCAAATCTTGCTGTTTACCTTGCACTTTTGAAACCGGGTGACACAATTCTATCAATGAAGTTACCTCACGGAGGACATCTTTCTCACGGTCATAAGGTAAATGCCGCAGGGAAATATTACAGAGTTGTGCAGTACGGTGTAAGAAAGGATACGGAAACAATTGATTTTGACCAGGTAAGGGATATTGCAAAAAGGGAAAGACCGAAAATAATAATTTGCGGATATTCTGCCTATCCGAGACAAATTGATTTCAAAACATTCAGGGAAATTGCGGATGAGGTGGGTGCTTATTTGCTTGCGGATATTGCTCATATAACGGGTATCGTTGCCACAGGATTTCATCCCAATCCCTT
This sequence comes from Caldifarciminota bacterium, assembly GCA_024277525.1. Lineage (GTDB taxonomy): Bacteria > Hydrothermota > Hydrothermia > Hydrothermales > JAJRUZ01 > JAJRUZ01. The sequence goes on from JAJRUZ010000046.1 coordinate 22,373, forward strand.
TCCTTATGCTCATGTTGTTACAGGAACAACCCATAAAACATTAAGAGGACCGAGGGGAGGGTTCATTTTAAGCACAAAAGAACTTGCAGAAAAAATAGACAAGGCTCTTTTCCCGGGAATGCAAGGAGGACCTTTAATGCATGTAATAGCAGCAAAAGCAGTCTGTTTTAAAGAAGCAATGGAACCGGAATTTAAAACCTATATTGAGCAAGTCATTAAGAACAGCAGGAAACTCGCGGATGTCTTGAAAGAAAAAGGATTAAGAATTGTATCCGGAGGCACAGATACGCATTTATCCCTTATTGATTTAAGACCCTTAGGAATCACCGGAAAAGAAGCGGAGGATCTTCTCGGAATTGCGGGTATTGTTGTTAATAAAAACACAATTACCTTTGATGAAAAACCACCTACAATAACAAGTGGAATAAGGATTGGCTCACCTTGTGTTACAACAAGGGGAATGAAGGAAAAAGAAATGGAAGTCATAGCAAATTACATATATGAAGTAATAAGTTCAAGAAGCGAGGATAAAGCAAAAGAAATAAAGCAAAAAGTAAAAGAACTTACGGATAAATTTCCCATATATAAGGACAGTTTTAATGATTTATGAGAATTTTTATAATTTTTCTTTTTGTTTTAATTTCATGTGTGTATTCCTTAAAGCCTCCTTTGCCCGAGGGGATAAAAACCGTAGGAGTTGAATCATTTTCAAACACTTCTGAAAGACTGGGGGTGGAGGTGTTTGTGACTCAAAGTTTTATTGAAGGATTAATCGAGGACAGAAGAATTCCTGTAACAGACCCTACAAAATGCGACCTGCTTTTAAAAGGAGAAATAAAAAGATTCTTAAAAACTCCCTTCGGAATAAAAGGACAGGGGGAAGTTTATTCATATAAAATAATAATAAAAGCAAAAATAAAATTTTTAAAAAAAGACGGAACAGAATTTTTTAAAGAAAGAGAATTTACCGGTGAGACAACTTATGATGTAAGGGAAAAGTCCGAAGAAGAGGCAATTAAGGAAGCATCAAAGGACCTGGCAAGAAAAGTAATTCAATTTATTTATGCCCAAGCAATTTGAAATAGAGATAGAAAAGATTGTTCAGGAAGGTTACGGGCTTTCAAGGGATAAAGGAAAGATAATTCTTGTTCCCTATGTATTACCAGGGGAAAAAGTTAAAGTGGAGATTAAGGAAGATAAAAAAGATGTAGCTTTTGCAGAACCCTTAAAAATAAAGGAAAAAAGTAAATACAGAATAATTCCTAAATGTAAATATTTCGGAATATGCGGAGGATGTCATTTCCAAATGGCAAGATATGTGTATCAATTAAAATTAAAAGAAGAAATAGTAAAAGATGCATTTTCCCATAATGCAAAAATCAAAGATTTACCCTTAGAACCGATCATTCCTTCACCTGAGGTTTATTATTACAGAACAAGGGCGCATTTTCCCTTAAAAAGGGTAAGCGGAAAAGTTTATGCAGGCTTTTATAAAAGGGAGAGCCATTTTTTAATATCAATTGATGAATGCCCTATACAGAAAAAAATTATAATTGAATGGATGAAAAGAATAAGGGATATCTTACAGGAAGAAAGAATAACAATTTATGATGAGAAAAAACATTTCGGAAGATTGAGGTATATATCGATAAAAACGAATAAAGATGAAAGAGAACTCCTTATAACATTTGTTACAAAAGAAAGGGGCTTTCCGAAATTAATTGTAAAAAGAGTGGAAGAATTAGGGGAATTGACAGGAATTGTTGAAAACATAAACAGGACAAAAGGAAATGTGATATTCGGTGAAGAAGAAAGATTATTATCCGGAAGAAATTACATATTTGAACACATAGGGGACTTAACCTTCAGGATTTCATCGAAATCTTTTTTCCAGGTAAATCCTTCAATTCTGTCTTCTTTGCTTAAAATAATGGAAGAAGAAATAAAAGGTTATGAGACCTTAATTGATTTATATGCAGGAGTCGGATTATTAGGGCTTTATTTTGCAAAGTTTTTGAAGAAAGTTTATCTTGTAGAAATAAGTGAATCCTCGGTAAATGATGCGTTGGCGAATATAAAGATAAATGACTTGATGAACTGTGAGGTTATAAAAAGTGATGCGGGAGAGGCATTAAATAACTTAAATGCAGAAATTTTAATTCTTGATCCTCCGAGGAAAGGACTTGATAAAAAGGTTATAGAGGGGATAAGAGAAAAAAAACCTTTAAAAATTCTTTATCTTTCATGCTCTCCGCCTACTCTTGCGAGGGACACAAAAGTTTTAATAAAAAATAATTACGAACTCACACGTATTATCCCTTTTGATTTTTTCCCTCAAACTTACCATGTAGAAGCACTTGCTGTTTTTGAGAAAGTGAACCATTCATCCTAAGGATACGGCTCCTAAATTATAATAAAAACCCAAATCTTTAAATAAAAAATTTTCATATTTTTTAATTATACCATATTTTAAAGGGAAAGTCAAATAAAAGAGTAAAAATTTTTCACCTTTTGGGTGAATTTTAAAAATGAGTAAAACTTGAAATCCCTTATTTTTCAATGTAAAATAAACATCTTATGAATAACAGCAAAAATAAAGCCCTCCCGCCGATGGGAGGGCCAAAAACCAAAAAAAGGAGCAAAAAATGAAACAATATAGTTTATTTAAAAAAGATAAAAAAATCAAATGCGAGCCTGTTTTTAAATCCTTTAC
>JAJRUZ010000047.1 GCA_024277525.1 Caldifarciminota bacterium
ACTTAAAATTGCCCTTTTAATCGGTCCGAATTTCTTTATTTCATCAAAAAATTCCGGAAAAAGGGTGACTACAAAGATTTTCATTTTTGAACCTCTATAATTTTCTCGCAATCGGTGTAAATCTTTTCATTTTTTTTATCAATTTTTTTTACGAATTCCGAAACAAAAGGAATTATAAAGGTTTCTCCTTTCTCATTTTTTACATGTAAGTTATCGTAAAACACTCCTTTTTCGACATTCTCAATGACCCCGAGTTTTCCGAGGTTTCTGTCTATAACTTCAAAATCAATTATAAGTTTATCAATAAAATTTTCTTTTTCTTTATTTTCAAATTCATCTATTTTTAGATAAAATTTTATTCCTTTCAGAGATTCTGCTTTTTCTTTTGAATTTATTTCTTCAAATTTAACAATATAAGACTTACCCCCGCGCCTTCTGATATTTTTAATTTTTAATCTTCTCTCTTCACCCTTGTAAGAAAAGTAAATAAAGGGATATTTTTTTAATAAAAGGGGATTGTCTATGAAAATTTTTGTTAATACTTCTCCCCTTTCTCCATAGCTTTTTGTTACTTTTAATACATATAAAGTCTTTGGCACTCAAAATCAGATGGAGCTTGTGGAACCCGGTTCAATTATGTCAAGGAGGGCTCTTTTGCCTTTTTTAGCACCTACAGCACTTACCAGTGTTCTCAATGCCTGCGCAGTTCTTCCTCCTTTTCCGATGACCTTTCCGACATCAGTGGGTCTTACCCTGAGTTCATATATCACTGCTCTTTCACCGGCAACTTCTTTCACCTCGACCGCATCAGGTTCATCAACGAGGTGTTTAACGATGTATTCTATGAGGTCCTTTAATTCAATTTGTCCTTCTTTCATTTTTTAACCTCCGCATTTTAAGTCTTTTTCCCGGGATTCGAACCCATCTCAAAGAGCTTTACAGTGTATCAGAAGGCGCGGGGTGTTCTTTTTTTGCCCTTTTTACCAGTGATTTAACTCTATCGGTTAATTGTGCACCTTTCTTTATCCATTCTTCAAGTTTTTTCATTTCAATTTTAAAGTCAGTGTCCCTTCTCGGATCATAGTGACCGAGTATATCAATTACTTTCCCTTCCCTTTTTTTTCTTGAATCCATTACCACAATACGGTATCTCGGTTCCTTATTTTTTCCGAAACGGGCAAGTCGGATTTTAAGCATACTTAATTATAATACTTTGAACACAAATTTGTCAAGTTTTTGATTTTAAAATCAATCTGAAGCAATTCATTTTGCGGTAAGGATAGGGTTCCAAAGTTGTAGCATCTCTTCCTTATGCAATTTTTTAAAACATTTTTAAATAAGCGTAATTTCAAAAAAACGGGTGATATCGGCTGTTGTTAGGAGAACCGGTAGAAATTTATGCATTACAATAAAATTTTCATTCCCCCTTATAGAAATTTGATTTAAAAAAGTTTTAAAATTCTTATCTTATGAAAATATTTGTAAATAATAAAGAGACCGAAGTTCAGCCTGATAAAACGCTTCTGGAAATATTAATAGAAAACGGTTTCCATATCCCTTATTATTGCTTTCACCCGAACCTGAGGATTTCCGCATCATGCAGGGTTTGTATGGTAGAAATTGAAATAAAAGGCAGAAAAACTCTTGTTACCTCATGCTCAACATATCCACAAGAAGGGATGAAGGTTTTTCCTTATTCAGAAAATTCAAAAAAAGCAAGAGCAAATGTTTTAGAATTTATTTTAATACACCACCCGATTGATTGCCCGGTATGTGAGAAAGGAGGGAAATGCAATTTACAAGACTTTGCATATAAATTCGGAGAAACCTCGTCCTTTTTCTCTTTTAAAAAGATTCTACCTCCAAAAAAAAGATTTGATAATTTTTTAAGATTTTATAAAACAAGATGCATACTTTGTTATAGATGCTCAAATTTCTGGAGAGAAGAAGTTTATTCAGATGAATGGTTGAGTTTCGGAAGGGGAAAAAGGAGTTTTGTCGGACCTTTTGATACCGAATTAAGGGATGATATTCCTTTTCTCGGTTATTTAACACACCTATGTCCGGTAGGTGCAATTTTGGACGATAAAGATTTCAGATTCGGACCAAGACCATGGGATATGAAAGAAATAAAATCATCCTGCTTTTTGTGTTCAAACGGATGTGAATTAAAGTTTTGGATTAAAAAAGAAAGAAGGGAAAGGGTTTTAAAATCAGGAGTAAAAAGAAAACCCAACAAGATATATAAAATAGACGCAATAGATGATTTTGAAAATCCTACCTTATTCTGTGATAGAATTTTTTACGGAAAAGACTTTTTGTCAAATGAAAAAAGAGTTTTTAAGGGTTTAAGTATTGAAGAATTCAAAAAGAAATTAAACAGAACATTAAATTTAAAAAATCCCGATGAAATAGCACTGTTAATCTCACCAAGGGAAACTAATGAGGTGCTTTTAAAAATAAAAAAATTCGTTCTAAAAAATGATATCTCCAATATATGTGTTTTACCCGGAAATATTCATTCCGGCACAGAAAATATATTATCAAATGCAAGATACCCTGATTTTGAAAATTCCTTTACACTTATTTTTTATTCTCTCTTAGATTTTACACATCCTGTCACAGGATTTGAAATTTTCAGAATAATGAAAGAAGGAAAAAGAAGAAAAAGGGTGAAATCTGCTTTTTTTGAAAATGTTTGCTTTAAAAATAATCATTTTGCAGTAATTTCAGGATGGGAGGATAGATTTTATAAAAATGCGGATTTTTCTTTAAAAATGGATTTAAAAAAATCTTATGAATTTTTAATTGATTTACTTTATTACTTTTATCACGAAAAAAAAGATTTATCGGAGATGGAAAACTTTAAACTTAAAAATCTTTTCTTTTTTGAAGAAAGAATTAAGGAAAGAAAAGCAATATTTAAAGAATCCGGGGAGCTTTCTGAAAAAATTAAAGGTTTTGATAATTTTATTGTGGTTTTTAATGATTTTCTTCCGCCCAAGATACAAATACTTCTCTTTTTACTTTCAAAATTTCATTCCAAAGGAAAAACTTTGATTTTAAGGAGTGCTTTTAATACCGAAGGATTCTTACGAATTTTTAAAAATTTTGAATTTAAAAGTTATGATTACATAAAAGAAAAAATCAAAAAAGAAGAAATAAATACAATTATTCTTTACAGAATACATCCTTTATATGATACCCTTGACAAAGAGTTTTTGGATTTAACAAAAAAAGTTGAAACTTTTTATATAAATTCTTTTACATTTGAAGGAATTGAAGAAAATAATTCAATATTTGTGAGAACACCTTTTGAATACGGAGGAACATTTTTAAGTAACTTAGAAGGAGAAAGAAAAATTGCGGATTTGTTTAATTATGGACTTTTTGATGCAGAATCACCCGAATTTATTTTTGAGGATGAAACAATAAAAGAGGAAATTCATACAAAGGAGTATTCTCTGGATTTGATGGATATATTGAAAAATGATCTCCCGGAAGACCTTGAATTTGTGATTGAAAAACCGAATTTATGGGATATAAATCTTTTATTTTCCGAAAATATAAAAAAAGAATTTGATTGGAAGTTTTTGAATCCTGCTCTCAAATTAAAGCGATTGTTTGATTGATTTTCGGAGGACTTGATTTATCGATTTATAAAAAAAAGACCGCAATATGTTTTATAAAAAGAAAAGAAAAATTTGAAATATTTTTTGTAAAGGAAAATCTTTCCGATTCTCAGATTATCCGATTTGTAAAAAAATTCAAACCCGTTTATTTTTCAATAGATGCTCCTTTGGTATGGAGGGAGTTTAAAGATAGAAAAGAGGATAAAATTTTAAGAAGATTTTTTTATGAAAAAAAAGTAAAGGTGAAACCCGGAATTTTACCATTTTATACAAAAAGTATGATTGAATTATCAAGAAGGGGGAGAAGAATTTATTTGAAATTAATAAAATATACAAAAGTTTTAGAAACTCATCCCACCGCATCCATAAGGGCAATCGGTTTTGAAGAAAATTACAAGAAAAATAAAAGTGATTTTTTTAAATTGATTAAAAAAATTTCCGATGAATTTGTAAACATGGGAAGCATCAAAAATCATAATCAACTTGATTCCCTATTCTGCGCGCTTTTTTCTTATTATTTTTATAAAAAGAAAAATATATTCATCTGTCGTAAAAGACTTCCTTACGGAATAGTTATAAAACTTAAATAAACACATCTTTATTTATTTTTTAACACCTTCGAGGTATAAATGGAAAAAGGTAGCGGTGCGGCTCATCGCATATGTAGGAGCGATTTCCTAATCGCGAGGATTTTCCTTTAAGAAATTTTTTTATCGCCGTAAGGATACCGCTCCTACATCATATTTCTCTGTAGCCCATATTTGACAGTTGATTTTGTAAGTTATTGATTTTCAATAACTTTTGAAATGGGGTCTCCACAACAGAAAATTTAAAAGAAAAATTCGGTAAAATTACGCAATAATCAAGGGAGGTGGCTCCAAATTTAATAACTTAA
>JAJRUZ010000048.1 GCA_024277525.1 Caldifarciminota bacterium
AAATGGAATTCCAATAGCAGTTTTTGAATTCAAAAGTTTTAATGCAGATGAAACTGCAAAGGATGCTTTTAGAGACCATAAGGTTAAGATGAAAGACATCCCTCAACTTTATGTTTATTCCCAGATTCTCGGAGCCAGTGATGGACTTGAAACAAAATACGGTTCACCAACAAGTGATTGGGACAGGTTCTTCATGTGGGAAGGAATGGAAAGTGATGATGATGTTAAGGTTAAAGAAATTGAAGAAGGACATTTTCGTTATTTTTACAAAGGAAAAGAACTTACTTCCCTTGAATTATTGATAAAAGGACTTTTCAGAAAAGAACACATAATAGAATATTTAAATGACTTTATCTATTATGACGGAGTTGGTGAAACTTTTGAGAAAAAAATCGCAATGTTTCATCAATTCTATACGGTTAAAAAAGCAATTAAAAGAACATTAAAATGTGTTCTTGAAGGAGAAAAACCGGAGGATAGAAGAATAGGTGTTGTATGGCATACTCAGGGAACGGGTAAATCATTAACAATGCTATTTTATGCAAGAAAAGTTTTAAAAATTCCTGAACTTGAAAACCCGCTCTTACTTTTTATTACCGATAGATTTAATCTTGATGAACAATTATCAGAAAAATTTTCAGGAATAACGGTTGCTGAAAGAGCAAAGAGCATAAAACATCTTCAGGAACTCATAAAAACAAAAACGGGCGGAATCATATTTGCAACAATTCAAAAATTCGGAAAAAGAAAGGCAGAGGAATATCCCTTCTTAACTGATAGAAAAAATATAATTGTGGTTGCGGATGAGGCACATAGAAGTCAATATAAAGAACTTGCAATGAATCTAAGAAAAGCAATTCCAAATGCCTCCTTTATGGGATTTACGGCAACTCCTATTGATAAAGCGGACCGTTCCACAACTCTTGTTTTCGGAGAACCGATAAGCATTTACACAATGGACAAAGCAAGAAGACACAGAGTTATTGTTCCTGTGTATTATGAAGCAAGATTGCCTGAACTTCATTTAACAAATGAATTCATAGACGAGGAATTTGAAACCTTAACAGAGGGGCTGGAGGACAAACATAAAAGCACCATATTCAGAAGACTGGAGGAAAAGATACTCCGTGCAGAGGACAGAATGGACAAAATTGCAAAAGATATAGTGGAACATTTTAATAAAAGAACATCTGAATTTAAAGGAAAAGCACTTGTTGTTACCATTTCCAGAAAAGCAGCAGTTGAATTATATAAAAGAATAATAAAACAACCGAATGCTCCTTCTGTGGTAGTTGTAATGTCAGGCGATAAAACAAAGGAACCAGAATACAGGGAGCATATAAGAAACAAACGGGAAATGAAAGAATTAAGAAAGAAATTTGTAAATCCTGATGAAGACCCCAAAATGGCAATCGTAATTGATATGTGGCTTACAGGTTTTGATGTTCCCTGTCTTCACACTATGTATTTTGATAAGCCAATGAAAGACTATTCCCTTGTTCAGGCAATAGCAAGAGTTAACAGAGTTTTCAATGACAAACCCGGAGGATTAATTGTTGATTACATAGGAATTGCAGATGACTTGAGAAAATCATTAACAATTTATACGCTTGAGCAGGTAAGAGAGGTTTTAACCGATATAAGTGAAGTTCTGGACTTAATGAAAGAAAAATATGAAATTGTAACTTCATTCTTTTACGGAATAGATTATAAAAACTGGAAAAATATCCTTTCCGAAGAACTGGCAAAATTAACTGCAGAATGTTATGACAGAATTGCTGAAAATGAAGAGAAAAAGAAAAAGTTTGTAAAAGAATTTGTTGCCTTAAAAAAACTTTTCCTTCTTGCCTCACCCCATCCTTCCGCCTATGAGATAAAAGATGATATAAATTTCTTTGAAATGATAAAGAAAATGGTTGTCAAATACACCACTGCACCTATCCGGGATATTGTCCGAAACCTTGAGTATGATGTAAGTGCTTTAATATCAAAAAGTATATCTGCAAAAGAACCCGTAGATGTATTCAGTCTTGTTGGTAAAGAAAAACCTGATGTTTCAATATTTGATGAAAACTTCTTAAAACAATTTAAAGAAATGAAATTCAAGAATTTTGCTGCTGAACTATTGATGAAGATTCTCAGAGACGAATTAAGAGTAAAGATGAAAATAAACCCTTACAGATACAGGTCTTTATATGAGGCTCTGCAGAAACTACTGGAAAAATATAATAAGAAGATTCTCACCACTGCAGAAATAATAGAAATGATGATAAAACTTGCAAAGGATTTAAAAAAAGCATATATGGAAGGTAAAGAAACCGAACTCACAGAGGAAGAACTTGCCTTTTATGACATGATTAATTCCCTTAAATATCCTTTCAAGGATGAAGAAGTGAAAAGAATTGCTAAAGAAGTTGTAAAAGAAATGGGTTATTATATAAAAATTGCCGACTGGAACAAAAAAGAACAGATAAAAGCCAAAATAAGAGCAACAATCAAGAGGATACTTTTAAAGGTGGTTGATGGGAAAATAAATTATAATGAAATAAAAAAATTATCAAACACCATGCTAACCCACGCCGAACAAATCTATGCAATGGCAGCATAAATTAAGAAATGACAAGTCAATGTTTATTTTGTATTATTAATCCCTAACTCTTCAAAAATTAAGTAATAGGTATTTTCAATTTTTCAATCAGACTTCTTGATTGTTTCGGTATTTCAAGGGTTATCCATTGAATTTTCCCATACAAATAATAATTTCCGCCAATCTTATGAATGGCGGTTCCCTTCTTCTTATATTTCAAAACCCATTCAGGATATTTCATATTACTTATTAAGTAATATATTATAACATAAAAAATATAAAATTTCAAGTGTAAAATTAAAAATTGAATATATGTGGAAATATTGAAAATTACAGCTTTTTACAAGTCTGCCATAATAAATCTTCCAAGCGCTGTTCTTCCTATTACTTAAAAAATGCAGAGTTAGGGTTTAAAATATTTTGTTATACAATTTAATTCATAATTTAGGATTTTTTGTTCACTCTGTTAATAATTTTAAAAATATCTTTATTTCTGTTCCTTTATCCGAAAGATTCTTCTTTCTTTGATGCATTTACGTTTATACCTAAATAAAATAAGATAAAATTCAAGAGGATTTTTTATTTACACTCACAAGGTGTTTGAAAAGCAGTGAGAACACAAATTTGTCTCAAGCCCATAATTAATATAAAATTAATTATGGAAAATAAAAAGAAAAAAATATTAAAAAATTTTCAAGCTCCTGAAGAAGTCTTAAAAGCAATAGAATTTTTTGATTTGATTAAAAAAGGAGATAAAATTTTAATCTCCTTTTCCGGAGGACCTGATTCAATTTTTTTAACACTTGTTTTACTAAAATTAAAGGATTTCTTTGATTTAAAAATTTCACTTTTTTACCTTTTTCATAAACTTGAAGGAAGTTTAAGACCCGAAGAAGCAGAAAAATTTGCAAAAGAATTCAATTTAAATATTTTTATTTTTGAAGAAAACATTCCAGATTTTGCAAAAAAAGAAAAATTAAACATTGAAGAAGCAGGAAGAAAAAGAAGATACAAACTTTTATTTGAAATAAGTGAAAAAGAGAATTTTAATAAAATAGCAACTGCTCATACTTTAAATGACGCATTTGAAACTTTCTTTTTAAGATTTCTAAGAGAGGGTTTTTCTCTTTTAAACCCGCCTTTAAGACCAAAATTCAAAAATGTTATAAGACCGCTTATTCTCCTTGAACGGGAGAAAATAATAAAAATACTAAAAGAAAATGAAATCCCATATCATATAGATATAGAAAATTATTCATTAAAAAGAACAAGAAACAAAATAAGGCATATTTTAATCCCTTTTCTGGTCTCGGAATTCAGCTATGATTTTAGAAAATTCAGGAAATTTTATATAAGAACAATTGAGGAAAATGAATACTTCGAAAGGGAAATCGGGAAGGAAATAGGAAAACTTATAGAGGATAAAAGGAGTGATTATATAAAAATAAATAAGGAAAAAATTTTAAAAATGGATTCCTTTAAAAGAAGGGAAATTTTAAAGCATATTCTTTTTTATTTCGGATTTGAGGATGAAATAACAAGGGAAAATCTTTATGAGATTGAAAAAATTCTGTTTGAGGAAGGGAAGATGGAATTAAAAGGGGCATTTTCTTTTATTTCTCGTAAGGAAAATGTGCTTTTTTTAAAGGAAATTGAGAATTTTGAGATTGATTTAAAAGAAGGGGAATATGAGATAAAAAATTTTGCAAAAATAAAAATCAAAGTAAGAAAAGGGAAGGGTTTTTTGCCGGCTTTTATCCTTAACAAGGCAAAAATAAGATTAAGAAAAAGGGGCGATATTATTGAGGTAAGGGAAGGAAAAATTTTAAAATTAAAAAAGTTTTTTGAGAATAAAAAAGTCCCTTTTTATTTAAGGGACAGGTTGATAATGGTTGAATATAATGGAAAAATTATATGGATTGAGGGATTTGAACCTTTTTTAAAAGGTAATGAAATTGAAATAGAGGTTGAAAGATGGAAGTAATTTTAACCGAAGAACAAATAAAAAACAAGGTAAAAGAAATTGCAAAAAAATTAAAAGAGGAATATAAAGATAAAAATCCCTGTGTAATAGGCGTTTTAAAAGGAAGTTTTATTTTTCTGGCTGATTTAATAAGGGAAATGCAAATCGATTGCACACTTGAATTTATTCGGCTCGCAAGTTACGGAAGTAAATCCGTTATTGAAGAAGAAGATGTAAAAATTATGTGGGATTTGCCTATTGACATTGAGGGAAAGGATGTGATTTTAATAGAAGACATTGTTGATACGGGTCATACTTTAAAGAAATTAAAAGAAATATTATTAAAAAGGAACCCCAGGTCCTTAAAAATTGTAGCTCTGCTTGATAAATGGGAAAGAAGAAAGGTGAATATTGAGATTGATATAATCGGTTTTAAGGTGCCTGACAAATTTCTTGTCGGTTACGGACTTGATTATAATGAAAAATTCAGGTATTTTAAAAATGTGTGTGGACTTACTAAGGAAGAACTTGAGAGGTTCGGAAAATGAATGAAAAAAAGGGTGATAAACTTAATTTAGCACCTATACTTTTATGGATAGGACTCTTTGTTTTAATAGCAGTTTTTCTTGCTTATTATACAGAAAAAAACATTAGGATTCTGAACCTTACTTATTCCGAGTTTATAAAGGAAATCAAGAAAGGAAATGTTCAAAAGGTTATTGTTGCCGAGAGGGAGATACAGGGATTTTTGAAGGTTCCGATAGAGAAAAAAGGGATTAAGTATAATGAATTCAAACTTGCACTTCCTATGGAGAAGCCGGACATACTTGATTTTCTTGTATCAAAGGGGGTTGAAGTTGAAACAAAGATTAAAAATCCTTTCTGGGATTTCCTGATAGGTTATCTCCCCTGGTTTTTAATTTTATTCGGTATATGGTTTTTATTTTTCAGGCAAATTCAGGCAGGTAATGCAAGGGCTTTTTCTTTTATAAAGGTGAGAGCAAAGTTGCTTACGGATAAAAAGCCCGAAGTAACTTTCAATGATGTTGCAGGATGTGATGAGGCAAAAGAGGAATTAAAAGAAGTAATAGAGTTTTTGAGAAATCCTCAAAAATTTCAGAAATTGGGAGCTAAAATACCGAAAGGGGTTTTACTTGTCGGACCCCCGGGAACCGGTAAAACGCTTCTTGCAAAGGCTGTTGCAGGAGAAGCAGGAGTTCCATTTTTATCAATTTCAGGTTCTGATTTTGTAGAACTTTTTGTGGGTGTAGGTGCTGCAAGGGTGAGAGATTTGTTTGAACAGGCAAGGAAAAATGCTCCTTGTATAATTTTTATAGATGAAATAGATGCTGTTGGAAGATTGAGAGGTGCGGGTTTAGGAGGAGGACATGATGAGAGGGAACAGACCTTAAATCAGATTCTTGTTGAAATGGATGGATTTGACACAAAAGAAGGCATAATTGTGATGGCTGCAACAAATAGACCCGATATATTGGATCCTGCTCTTTTAAGACCAGGAAGATTTGATAGAAGAATTGTAATACCGATTCCTGATGTTAAAGGAAGGGAGGAAATTTTGAAAATACATGCGAAGAATAAGCCTCTTGCGGATGATGTTGATTTATCGGTTATTGCAAAGGGAACGCCGGGATTTTCAGGTGCGGATTTGGCAAATCTTGTAAATGAAGCAGCCCTTCTGGCTGCACGGAAAGGAAAAGATAAGATTGAAATGGCGGATTTTGAGGAAGCAAAGGATAAAATTTTAATGGGTGTTGCAAGAAAAAGTATGGTTTTGTCCGAAAAAGAGAGAAAACAGATTGCTTATCATGAGTCAGGACATGCAATATTATCCGTATTATTACCGAATGCAGACCCTATTCATAAAGTAACCATAATTCCCAGGGGTAAGGCTTTGGGTATAACACAGCAATTACCGGAAGATGACAGACATATTTATCCTAAAGAGTATTTAATTGATCAGTTGACCGTTCTTATGGGAGGAAGGGTTGCAGAGAAGCTCGTTTTCGGGACGATATCAACGGGTGCTGCAAATGACATAGATACCGCAACGCAGATTGCAAGAAGAATGGTAGGAGAATGGGGAATGAGTGAAAAAGTAGGACCTGTTGCTTTCGGAAAGCAGGAAGAGGAAGTATTTCTCGGAAGGGAACTCGGGCTTAAAAGGGGAGTAAGTGAAAAGACGAGTGAGATGATAGATGAAGAGGTGAAAAGAATAGTTGAAGAAGCAGAAAGAAAGGCAGAGGAACTATTAAGGAAAAACATAGAATCTTTACACAGACTTGCAAATGCCCTTCTTGAAAAGGAAGTACTTGATGCGGAAGAGGTGAAAAAAATTGTGGAAAAAGAGCATAAACAAGATTAATCTGGGGAATTCTCGGAGAACCCCATTCTTCCTTTTTATAATTATACATAAATTTTTTTAAACATAAAGAATATAAGAAAAAGACCATAAAAAATACATATAAAAATGGAAAGATACCCGAAAAATCTCAAAAAATTTGCAATTATTAAATCATAATTTAAAAGATTTGCTTTACCGAGTATATAATTCCAATCATGAATCGGATGAGTCCCAAAAAGTGAGACAAGGGGTAATTCCATTTTTCTTGCATCAGCGACATATGTTGCAACATGAAGAATTGCTGTGCTAAACCATCCGAAACCGACCGATATTGCAAAATAATCCTTATGAAAATAAAACATCAAAATACCAATAATAGGGAAAATTATTTCCATCAGAGAACCCCCGAGAAAATGCATGAATTCTCCGAAAGGTGAAAAAATGATGTGTCCAAACTCATGTATTCCTAAATTTAAACCATTAAAAAATGAATTGTGATCAGGATTCGATAAATATCTGAAAGATAAATATACAAAATAAAATAATAATATTGCCCTGGGATAAGGAATTTTTCCTTTACACCATTCTATTGAATTATCTGTAAATTTTTTAACCCAAATCTTTAAATAAAATTTTTCCATATTATTAATTATCTCATAAATTTAAAGAAAAAAATCAAGTAAATGGAATAAAAATTTTTCACCTTTCGTTGGGGGACTTCGTCCCCCAATCCCCCTGTTTTCAATTTTTCATTTTTTTTAATTTATTATTCGGGGAATTTGAGGGGTGGAACCCCTCAACGGGGTTTCAAGGTATTTTTCCCTTTCTTTTTTCATATATTCATTAAGAACTTCCTCCAGGAGCATTTTTAGTATATTTTCTTTATTTTTTACCAATTCATCCTTTAAAATTTTAAGGAGGTCAGAGTTTTTCATACAGACCCCTTGTTTGAGAGAACGGGGGGAGGGTTGAACCCTGACGTTACCCATGAAATTTGGAGTAAAATTCGGATTTTATGCATATTTAGTAAGGAATCCGTGATATAGCCCGTATATTTGTTGCGTTGCAATAAATATAAAAATACATCTCTCGTAGCGGTCGCATTTATGCGACAATGGAGCCTCCCTTGATTAGTGTGTAATTTTATATTCAAATTTTCCTTTCAAATTTCCCGTTGTGGAGACCCTATTTCAAAAGTTATTGAAAATCAATAACTACAAAATCAACTGTCAAATATGGGATGACATAATTATAGGATGCCAGGCAGGGCCAAAAAAATTCTGCTATTTTAAATTACTTTGAATTTATTCTCACAACTTTGTTTCTTGAATTTGGAAACTACTCCTTCTCCTCCTTCAAGTGAATAAATCCTAACAGGAATGTGGTTCCTACAACCTATAACCCACGGGTATGATATAAATCGGATCAAATCTGAGATTGAATAATTTTTTTATTCTTTCATCTTCAAAAGCACCAACAGGACACGCACCAAGTCCTAAATATTCTGCTGCTAAAAGTAAATTCTGCGCGGCATGACCCGCATCAATATACACATACCTTATCCCCCTTTTTCCGTACCTCGAAGTTGTCCTTTCAAAATCAGCAAAAATCAAAAAAACAAGAGGAGCATCCTTTATAAAATCCTGATTATAAGAACACTTCGCAACTTCCTTTTTTAAATCCCTTTCATTAATCTTTGTTAAAGAATGTTCTTCCGGGGCATAATGAAAAAACCCGTCCCTTTTTAATACATATATCTCAAGAGGATACCTTGCTCCGGCAGATGGCGCTGTTTTCAAACCATAAGTCTGATCACTTATTCCATAAGTTGCCCACAGAAGAAGGGACAATTTTTCATCCTCAATTTCCCTATTTTTATCAAAATCCCTTATCGTCCTCCTTTTAGCAAGCACATCAAGAAAGTCCCTTCCGATTTTTTCAAAATCTTTCAATTTTATTTTTTCCATATTATTAATTTAAAATTAAAGATGATAAAATTTCTAATCTTCCTGTTTTTTGATCTCAAAGCTTTTTCAACTTCTTATGCACTTACGGGCTATTCTTACCCCTTTTCCCTTCTGTATGAGCACCAACAGGTAAGACCCTACTTTTCTTTTAATTTAATGCAATACAGAAAGGGAATTTTCATAAAAGACGGACTCTATTCCTTTTCTTTCGGTTATAATGTTGATTCCCTTACATCTTTAAGGGCTACTTTAAGTTCGTCATTTTCAAAGGGAAAAAATTTGTTTAACGATTTTTCACTTTTAACAGGGAAAATATTTTTTTCATCCCTGTCCGGTCATTTAGGATTTTACGGTGAAATAGAAAAAGATATTTATTTTATTTCGGGCTTAAGATTAAACTTTTTAAATCCTTTTTCTCCGGGTTATACAGAATTCTCTTTGATAGGACCTGGAATAAAAAAGTTCAATTTGAGATTTATAGCAAGAACTTATTTTGAAAATATAAACGGATTTGCGCTTGCTTTTTCCATAGGAAAATCCGATAAATATTTCGGGGGATTCGGAATAGAAACATCAAGGTTCAGATTTATTACTCCCGGACTCGGACTCACATGGGAGGAAGCAAAACCGATCTATCCTTCATTTTTTGTTGACTTTAAAACCGATTTTATTGAAAAAACTGATTATCTCTTTTATTTTTCAGTCCATTTCCTTCCGCAAAGTGATTCATTGAGATTCGGATTTTCTTTTAATATGTTGATGGGAGACGAAAAATGGAAGGAAAAGGAAAGAGAGAAAAAAAGAAAGGAAAAAGAAAGGCTTGAAAAGATGCTTGAAGAGGCAAGAAGAAAATTTAAAGAATCGGAAAAGATGTTAAAAACGGCTCAGAAAATAAACCAAGAGATAGAAAAAAAGAAGAGGGAACTTGATTCTTTAAGAAATTTAATAGAAAAGGAAAGGAAAGAGGTTCAAAAAATGAGAGAAGAAGCACTTGAAGCACTCAGAAAAATAGAAGGAATTAAGATTCAGGAGGAAAAAGAGTATATAAAAATTACTGCTTCGGAGAAAGCAGTTAATTTTGAAATAGGAGGTACGGGTCTCACGGTGGAAAGCATTTTGACTCTTAAAAAAATTGCGAAGTTTTTAAAAACATATCCGAGATATAAAGTTAAAGTTTACGGACATACGGATAATATTCCGATAGGACCTTTACTCAAAAAGAAATATAAAGATAATTTTGAACTTTCCGAAGCAAGAGCAAAGACGGTTGTTGATTATTTTGTAAAGGTGGAGAATTTAAAGGATATTGAATTTGAATATAAAGGATTCGGTGACACAAAACCGATCGCATCAAATAACACAGAAGAAGGAAGAGCAAAGAACAGAAGAGTTGAGATAATAATAGAAAAGAAAAAATGAAATCTCTTTTAAATTTAATTTTTAAATGGAAAAGAAAAATATTCTGGGGTATACTGGCACTTTTTATTGTAGACGGAGCCCAGCTCGTTCTTCCATTGGTGATAAGAAGTGTTGTTAATGCAATTGAAAAAAACAGGGAACTTATTTCATTTGTAAAATATTCACTTTTAATCGTATTACTTTCCCTATTTGTTGTGGTCTTCAGATTTTTCTGGCGTTATTTTATACTCGGAGCAGGCAGGGAAATAGAAGCATATTTAAGAAAAAAACTCTATGACCATTTAATAACCCTGCCTCCTGCTTTTTTTCAGAAAAAAGGTATCGGTAATTTAATGGCTCATTTGACAAACGACCTTGAAGCAATAAGAATGGGAACAGGAATAGGAGTGGTTGCATTTTTTGATTTTTTAATTATGATTACATTCAGTTTTGCAATAATGTTTTCCATATCTTTTAAACTCACATTATTTGTTTTAATACCTTTTCCTTTTTTAACTTTAACAATGTTCTTCATCGGTCCCAGAATTCACATTTTTTTTTCAAAAGTTCAGTCAAAATTCTCTGATTTAACAGAAAAATCAAAAGAAATAATTTCTGCAATAAGAGTGATAAAGTCATTTGTTCAAGAAAAAGGAGAACTGAACGAGTTTATGAAAGAAAATAAAAAATACTTGAAAGAAAATATAAATCTTGCCTTTGTTTTCGGAATTTTTCAAAGTATTATAATTCTGATTTCCGGATTGGGAATATTATTTCTCATAATTTTCGGAGGGAAAAAAGTAATTCTAACGGATATTTCCCTCGGAGATTTTGTTGCCTTTGTGTCTTATCTTGATTTGCTCATATGGCCTATGATGGCGGTTGGATGGACAGTAAATTTATTTCAAAGAAGCTCCGCATCTATGGAAAGAATTAATAAACTTTTAAAGGAAAAAAGTGATATTGTGGACGGATATGTGAGTATAAAGGGAAGTTTTAAAGGTTTTATTGAAATAAAGAATTTGTATTATAAATATGAAAATAAGGAAGTTTTAAAAGGAATAAATTTGAAAATTGAACCCGGAAAATTCTTAGGAATTACAGGCAAACCCGGAGCAGGGAAGTCAACACTTTTATATCTTTTGGCAAGGATTTATGACCCTCCTCCTGAAAGTATACTGATTGATGGAATATGTATAAGAAATTACAAATTAAATGATTTAAGAAAAAACGTAATTTTGCTTGAACAGGAACCTTTCGTCTTTTCCACCACTATCAGAGAAAATGTTTTATTGGGTTCACCGAACGGTGCAACCGAAGAGGATATTAAAAAAGCAATTTATCTTTCTAAATTTATAAAGGATATTAATAATTTTAAAGAAGGATTGAACACAATTGTCGGTGAAAGAGGGGTTACCCTTTCAGGGGGACAGAGGGAAAGATTAGCACTCTCCAGGATTTTCTTGAGGAGACCCAAAATTCTTCTTATAGACGATGCACTTTCTTCCCTTGATTTTGAAACAGAAAAAGAAGTTTTTGAAAATATATTCAGGGAATTTAAAGGAATAACATTAATTGTGGTATCAACAAGAGTTTCCGTGCTCTCAAAATGTGATGAAATAATCGTGATGGAGGAGGGAGAGATTATTGAAAAAGGAACTCATGAAGAACTTATCAAAAACAGAGGATTTTATAACGCCTTGTATGAACTCCAAATAGAGTTAATGAAGGAAGAGATTTTGAAAAAATGAGGGAAGATATAAGACTTTTTAAATATATCTTACATTTTATTAAACCTTACTTTATTTTACTGTTTATAACCTTTGTTTTTATTTTAATATCAACCTTTTCCGATATGTTTGCCCCTATTGTATTAAAGAATGCCATTGATAAAGGAATTATTCCTTTTGTGAATACAGGAAACTTTAATAACCTTTTCAGATACGCTTTATATTATTTTATCTTGATTTCAGTATCTGCTTTTTCAACATATTTTTTCATTTTACTTGTAACCTATGTAGGACAGAGAGCAATGATGGATATGAGGGAAAGTTTGATGAGAAAAATTCTTCGTCTGAAAATTTCCTTTTTTGATAAAAATCCGGTAGGAAGAATAGTAACACGATTAACAAATGATGTTCAAGCCCTGAATGAATTTTTTTCTTCTGTTCTTGTTTACTTATTAAAAGACTTTCTTTTACTTTTCGGTATTTTCTTTTTGATGTTTAAAATGAACAAGACTTTAACTTTTTCTGTTTTAATTCTTGTTCCGTCCTTAATTTACATATCAAATATTTTCAGGAACTCGGTAAGAAAAGCATATAGGAACATCAGGAAGTATTTAGCGGAAATAAATGCCTTTGTCCAGGAGAGTCTATCAGGAATAAAGATTATAAATATTTTTAAAAAAGAGGAATTTTTTAAGGATAAATTCAGAATAATAAATGAGAATTTATTGAATGCCAATTTATCACAAGTTAGAAATTTTGCTATTTTCAGACCGCTTGTTGATTTTCATGAATTCATCGCAATTGCTTTAATTATTTTAATTTCAGGACTCCAAATAAAAACCGGGAAATTAACGGTAGGAGCACTTGTTGCCTTTTTATCTTATATAAGAATGGCGTTCAGACCGATAATGGACTTATCGGAAAAATACAATATATTTCAATCAGCAATGGCTGCCCTTGAGAGAATTGATTCCATTTTCAGAGAGGATGTAGAAGAAAAAGGCAAAATTAAAACACACAAGTTAAAAGGGCATATTATATTTGATAATGTCTATTTAACATACAATGGTTCGGATTGGGTTTTAGAAGGTGTAAGTTTTGAAGTAAAAGAGGGTGAAAAAGTTGCACTTGTGGGACCCACGGGTTCAGGCAAGACTTCTATTATAAATTTATTGCTCGGTTTTTATCCTTTCCAGAAAGGAAGAATATTGATTGATGGAATTGATATAAGAGAATATGATTTATATTTCTTAAGAAAAAATATAGGAATTGTGATGCAGGAGAATTTCATATTCAAAGACACACTTTTGACAAACATAAAATTATTTGATAATATTTCAGAAGCAAACATCAAATCAGCGGTTGAAAAGAGTTTTGTAAATGTGATCGCAAACAAACTTGATAAAGGGCTAAATACATTAATTGACCAAGATTCTCTCTCAGTAGGAGAAAAACAACTTATAGCAATTGCAAGGGTACTTGCCTATGATAAGAGAATTGTTATACTTGATGAGGCAACAAGTCATATTGATTCCTATACCGAATATTTATTACACAAAGCCTTAAATGAGCTTTTAAAGAATAGAACCGCAATAATAATTGCCCATAGGCTATCCACTATCAGAAATTGTGATAAAATAATAGTAATTTTTCGCGGAAAAATCATCGAGTCAGGAACGCATGAAGAATTACTTGCAAGAGACGGCTTTTACGCAAAATTGTGGAGAATAGGAAAGGTTGACGCATTGGTTTGATGGGCATTCTTGATACATTCTATTTCTCCTTCTGTTTAATCTCTTCCTCCTTTATTGCAATGGTATTAATTTATAAAAAATTTTTTAAAGAAAATGCTTTTTTTGCAATTGTAATTGTGGGGACATTCATATTTTTTAACCTCGGTTTAAAGGGAATATTGCCCCTTTTATTTTTTGTATTTTCTTCTATCTTCTGGGGGAGCTTCAGGGAAAAAAAACACGAACCCAGAGATTATAAGCAGGTCTTTGCAAATGGATTAATTCCTTTAATTCTTTCTTTTTTTGACTATCATCTTTTCCTCTCCTCTTTATGTGCACTTATATCAGATACTTGGTCAAGTGAGATAGGTATGTCCTTCTCAAAAGAAGCATACAGTTTAAAGGGTTTTAAAAAGGTAATGGCGGGAGAGAGCGGGGCTGTCTCATTCATAGGAACGGTAGGGGGGCTCTCAGGAGCCCTTCTTTTTTCTTTTTTTTCAACCGACAAACCTTATATTTTCCCTGTTTTTCTCTCCGGATTTATTTCAAACATAATCGACTCATTGTTGGGAGCTTATTTAGAGGGGAAATATCCGTTTATCACATCGGATACCATAAATTTTTTAATTTCCATTCTTTCTCCTTCAATCTTTTTGATATTTAAATCCATCATTTATTAAAATAGAAGATGGAGTTTATAAAAATCCTTAATCTTAAGAAATATTTCAAAACGGGTAAGAAGCTTATAAAGGCAGTGGATGGAATTTCTTTCGAGGTAAAAAGCGGAGAAATATTTGCCCTTTTGGGTCCGAATGGCGCAGGAAAAACCACAACTTTAAGAATGATAGCAGGAATAATGAAACCTGATGCAGGCAAAGTTTATATAGGAGAGATTGATATGATAGAAAACCCTGATAGAGCACGGAAAATAATCGGATATTTACCTTCTGATACGGGTCTTTATCCGCGTCTGAAAGTTGTTGAATTTCTTGAAATCTTTTCAAATCTTTACTCAAAAGAAAACAATCTTAAATCAAAAATTGAAAATGTGATAGACAGATTGGAAATCAGGGATTATGTTGATATGAAAATAGAGAATTTATCAACCGGGAATATGCAAAAGGTTTTAATTGCCCCTTTGATGATTTCCGAGCCCCCTGTTCTAATTCTTGATGAACCCGCCAAAGGTCTTGATGTGCCTTCTGCAAAAATTATAGAAGATTATTTACTTGAATTGAAGAAAAAAGGGAAGACGATTTTAATTTCGACTCATATAATGGAACAGGCTGAATATCTTGCGGACAGGATAGGCTTTCTGTTTGATGGGAAATTGAAAAAGGTATGTGAAAAGCAGGAACTTCTAAAAGAAAAGGAAAATAAAAGTTTAAGGAAAATCTTCATGGAGGTGATGAATGAATAATTTGTTCTGGCTTTTTAAAAAAGAATTTTTAGAAGTTATAAGGGATAGAAGAACAATAATATACTTATTTGTGATACCTGTCATAGGAATCCCTTTGATTCTTGTTTTTATCTCAAATTTAATAGGGCCGCATTATCAAAAAAAGCCGAAAGTTGCTTTGAAAGAATTTGTTAACTATGAAGATATAAAAAAATTATTGGAGAAAAATGGCTTTGAGGTCATTCTGAGCCAAAACCCGGATTCTATGGTATTGAACAAAAAATCGAATGTAGGGCTTTCCTATGAAAAAGATACATTTTATATTTTTTACAATATGAGAAGTGTCAAATCTTTAAGTAAAAATTTAAAAATCGAGAAAATTCTTTCAGCTTATAAGGCAAAAAAATTGGATGAATTTTTAAAAGAAAAAAATTTAAAGATACCTGATTTTTTAAATTTCAAATTAAAGAAAGTTCCGCTCTTTACTAAGAAGGGGATAAGTGAGACCTTCTTTTTTCTGATGGTTCTTTATTTTGTTGTAATTATTATACAGTCTGCTATGTTTCCTGCAATAGAACTTGTAACAGGCGAGAAGGAAAGGAAAACACTTGAACTCCTTTTATCCTATCCTGCCAAGAGAATTCATTTAATTTTGTCAAAACTTTTTGTGATCTTTCTTTTTTCTTTTTCTTCAAGTTTTATAGCAACTTCTATTTATTTTTTAATATTTCCCAAAGTTCTCATGGGTATGGTTCCGGAAAAGGCAAAAGAGACTTTCAGTATTTTCTTTCCCCCTTTATCAAAGATCATTCTTCTTATAATTTTTATGGCACTGCTTGCCTTGCTTATATCTTCTGTTGAGATGATAGTAGCTTCTTTTGCAAGAACTTTTAAGGAAGCCCAAACTCTTCTTCAAAATTCCTTTTTATTTGTCATATTACCTTTGTTTTTCTTTTTGTTTGCTGTTCCGGAAATAAAGATTTATACTGCTTTTATACCCTTAATAAATTTTATATATGTTTTTAAACTTTTATTTGAGGGTCAAAAAATTTTCCTTATTTATTATTCAATTTCTCTTATTGTTAATCTTTTATTTTTCATAATTTTTTTAATACTTTTAATCCGGCTTTTTGAAAGAGAAGAAATATTGTTCAGGGTTTGAAAATTTTTTTATTTCGATTTATAATTTAAATAAGGAGGTCTAAAAATGAGGTATATATTTTTATTTTTAAGTTTAATAATAATCGCATGTAAAGGTCCCGAAGGACCCAGGGGACCTGCAGGACCACCCGGGTCGCCGGTAATATATGTGTCCGGGTATATATATCCTTCGTGCTATGACACCCTTTGCAATTTTTACTATACTCATATTGATGTAGCCTTTCCCCCATCTGTGCCTTATGTTAAATTAAACGATGAAGAAATTCCTTTGCAAAGATGGGATTATTATTACTCAACATATGTTTTCCATTATGATAAGTATGACACTGCAAATTTTTCACCGGGTGATGAAATATTGCTTGAAGTGGTATATAAGAAACCTTCTGGAAAATCAGCAAAGGCGTATACACAGATTCACATTCCAGGAGATTTTGATATAATTTCTCCAGACACCTCAGAATTTTGCCTTCAATTAGGAAGTTCTCTTACAATTGAATGGACAGAATCACAGGGAGCAGATTGTTACAGGGCTTATTTATACCTACATTATCATTATTATGATACAAGCGGTTATTATAAATGCATAACTATTGAGAAGGATACAACTATAAATTCTACAAGCGTCATTTTTCCGGCTGAGGCTCTTTTTCCGAATATAGGAGAAATATCTCAGGTTGATTACAGCTACGGATATTCTTATGTGTGGGCTCAAAGCGGACCGGTAATTAAAGAAGGTGAAATGGGAAATATAAGAGGAGACGGATACGGGTTTTTCTGGTCGACTTATTACGGAGGGTACCTTAATTTCTATATCTGCGGGACTGCATTAATGAACGAAGAAAAATTTGAACCTTTTGAGGTGTATAAAAAACTCATCAAATTGGAATAAAAAGGTAAAGTGATTTAAAACTTTTTAATTATTTGATTTTTTTCCTGTTAAATTCTATATAATAATTATCGCAAATTTGTGAATTTTACGGGCGGGTAGCTCAGTTGGTGAGAGCGTCGGCCTTACAAGCCGGAGGTCGTAGGTTCGAATCCTGCCCCGCCCATTACTTTTACTTTTGAAGAAAAAATCCTTAATCATCGGACTGGACGGTGCTCCCTATCACTTGATTTTTAAATGGTTTAAAGAAAAAAAATTAAATTTTTTTCAAAAGCTTATTGAACACGGAGTCTTCGGAGTCCTTGAAACAGTGATTCCCCCCTATACCATGATTGCCTGGCCATGTTTTTATACAGGAAAAAATCCTGCAAAGATCGGTCCTTTTTTAATAAAAACAAAGGGATTTGACCCTGACTCATTCTCAAAATCCCATTTTTTAAGTGCAAATGAAATTAAAACATGGACAATATGGGAGTATCTCTCGGAAAGAGGGTACAAAGTCGGGGTAATGAATGTGCCTGTCACTTATCCGCCAAAAAAAGTCAAAGGGTTTTTGATTTCTGACTTCCTTACCCCAAAGGAAGTAGAAGATTTCACTTACCCACCGGAATTGAAAGAAGAACTTACCGATTATAAAATTAAATCGGAAATTTCCACAGGTTTCGGATTTGCGGACAAAAATATGAATAGAGAAAAACTCGAAAAAATGTTTCATGAATTGCTTGAAAAAAGGATTTTTTATTCAATTAAACTTGTAAAAGAAAAAAAACCTGATTTTTTTATGATTGATTTTAAAGAACTTGATGATTTTATGCATTTTTTCTTTGATGATAAAGAGAAAATTTTAAAATTTTTGAAAAGAATTGAAGAGGGAAGTGAGGAACTTTTTAAAATAATGGACCCTGATGTACTTTTAATAATGTCGGACCATGGTTTTCATGACGCCCCTAAAAGATATTTTTACATAAACAGATGGCTTGAAATAAAGGGATATCTTAAAAGAGAAAAATCCGCAAGAGGTTATATGTCAAGATTTTTATATGATACAGGAATTCTTGCTCTTAAATATTTCGGATGGATAAGAAATTTTATTCCCGAAAAATTAAAATTTAAAATTGCAAGGGAAGAAATGAAAAAGAGAATAAACTGGGAAGAAACAATAGTTTACGCAAATTGGTATGCAGGCTTGTATTTTAATCCGAAATTCTTTGAAAATGAGAAAGAAAAAAAGGAACTTGCTTTCAAACTAAAGGAGGAACTCTTGAATATAGTTGATCCGGAAACAAATCAAAAACCCATATTAAAGGCGTTAACAAAATATGAAGCTTTTGAAGGGCCTTATTTTGATATGATGCCCGAAGTGGTGTATACCACTTCACCTCAATATAAAATAAATGTGAACCTCACCTCCAGAGTTTTCGACATAATTGTTGAAAGACCGGATATAAAAGGACATCACATAGGTGATCTTGAAGGAATTTATATTTTTTACGGTAATGAATTCAAAAAAGGAGAAAACGGACCGAAAATTTCCCTCATTGATGCGATTCCCAATTTTTTATACGCTTTAAATGAACTTTTAATAAAAGACTTTGATGGCACATTACAGGATGAGCTCTTTGAAGAACCTGTTAATATTTATAAAGTAGAATATTTCGATAAAGAATATACACCGCATATTGAAAGAAAATTAAAAGAAGAAGAGGAAGAATCAATTAAAGAACATTTAAGAGGATTGGGGTATATATGAAAAATTTTGAAAAATTTTTTGCTTCAAATAAAAATGTAATTTTTATTTATTCTGTTTTATCTTTAATTTATTTCTTTAACCCCTTATTAACAGGGAAACTCCTGGCCGGTTCGGATTTTCTTGCGGGAATTTACGTTTCAAAAAAATGGCTTGTTTCCTGGCTAAAAAAATTTTATTTTCCTTTATGGTTTCCTTATGAAAGACTCGGATACGGAACCCTTGAAGCCTTTTGGATGGATATATTTACCCCTACAGGTGCTTTGAGGCTCATATTACCGGCCCATGTTCAGTTCATCTTCGGCTTTTTCTTTTATACGGTTCTTGCAGGTTTCGGAACTTATCTTTTCTTAAAAGAACTTAAGCTTAATAGCCTCTCTTCTTTTATAGGGGGTATTTTTTATGCCTTTTCGGGAATCTTAATAACTAACACCTCTGCCGGTCATTTAAATCGCTTAATAAGTGCTTCCCTTATGCCTTTAGTCTTATATTTTCTTTATTCAGGAATAAAAAGAAAATCACTTTTTTATTTTATCTTTGCAGGTGCAACAGCGGGATGGCAATTCCTCGGCGGGCAATTTCAGATGACTTACTTCTGCTTCTTAATGTATATCCCGTTTTTCTTTTATGTTCTTCTTACAGAGAAAACTTCGCTCAAAGAAAAATTAAAAATGCTTATTTACAGTATGATAGGAATTTCATTAACTTTTTTACTTTTTTCTGCTTATTCTATTCCGATTTTAAAAAATATGAAATTTGTTGCAAGAGGAATAACAAGAGGATATGACTACGCAGCAAGCTGGCCCATGACACCCCTTGAGTCTTTTGATTTTATTTTCGTTAATTTTACGGGCTTCTTTGATACTTATTGGGGTCCCAATTATTTCAGAATCCATCACATTTACCTCGGATTATTTCCTGTTTTCTTTTTTATCCTTTCTTTTTACTTTAAAAACAAAAAATATATATGGTTTTTCTTTATAACATTCCTGATAACCCTGACTTTCGCGTGGGGTAAATTTTTCTTTACCCATAAAATTTTTTACCATCTTGTTCCAGGGATTAAAAAATTCAGGGGACCTTCAAATATAATTTTTATAACAACTTTCTGCATTATCATTCTTTCCGCATACGGTTTGGAATATTTTAAAAACAACCCGGATAACAAAAAAATAAAAATTACCTTTCTTTTTTTCCTTATTCTTTTCATTTTCTCTTTACTTTTTACCGATTTTTTAAAAGGTCTTTTTCGCCAATTTATTAATTCCTATCAACCAGTATACCATCTTACCTCCGGTACATTGAATAAAAAATTGACAGCCCTTGAAAAAGCAATGACACTTTTCAGACAGAATCTTTTGCTTCTGATTTTTGAAATAATCATTGTTCTTATAATCTTTAAACAGTTTAAAAAGTATCGCAATTACCTTTTTTTAATTTTCCCTCTTATTATGTTTGTGGAAGTGTTCATCTTCTTGCGTCCGCGTTTTCTAAAAGTTACAGATCTTGAAAAATACACAAAAAAAGATAAAATTATAGAATTTCTTGAAAATAAGAAAAATGAATTCAGGGTATTTTATTTTCCCGGCACATATATGCATGAAAATGACGGAATCTTGACACTTTATGGAATAGAAGATATAGGAGGATATGTTGCAAATCCCCTTCAGAGATTTCAGGATTTCATAGGCGCAGGTCGATCGGTGATGTTTAACCCTCAAAATTTGATAAAAAACAGAAATTTAATAAATCTTTTAAATGTGAGGTATCTGATTCTTCCTTCTTTCCCTCTGGATACATCCTCATTAACAGGCAGAACCAAGAGTATTGTCAAATTTTTACTTGACTATACAAGAGACATGAACCTTGTTTTAAAGACACAGCAGAATTTTCTTTTTGAGAACAAAAAAGAATTCGGTAGATTTTTTGTAAAAAATAAAATTTATGCAGCAGAGTCAAAAGAAGAGGCTCTTTCATTACTGATTAATAAAAATTATGGAGACAGTTTTGTGGTGGTAGAGAGGAAATTTTTGCCGAAAAATTATGAAAATTATAACAAAAATGGGGAAATTATTTTTAATTATGAAATTCTTGATAAAAAACCGGATTTTTACAAAATAAAGGTAAAATTAAATAAAAATGCCCCGCTTGTCTTTTCCATGTGTTATCATCCTGCATGGAATGCTTATATTGATGGAAGAAAAGTTAAAGTTTTTCCTGCGGATTATACACTCATGGGAATTCTCGTACCTGAGGGAGAGCATGAAATTATCTTTAGATTCGGTTCAAGATATCATTTTGTGGGCATTTTCTTGACTTTGACGGGATTTTTCATTATCTTTTTATCATTTGCACTTTTCATTTTAAAAAGATAAAATTAAAACTTTAAAAGGGTTCAAATCCCTATTTTTTTAAAGGAGGAAACATATGATCTGTCCGGAATGCGGGTCAATGAAGGTTGAAGAGATTGAAAAAGGGTATTATTACTGTCTTGAATGCGGTCATGAATTTTCGGAGGAGGAGGAATTTATAGAAGAAGAGGAAGATTTTGAAGACTCTATCCTAGGTGAAGAGGAGGAAGATTTTATGGATTATGAAGAAGAAGAGGAAGAATTTTGAAAACGGAAAAGTTAAGATTGTTTTTCGGGATTCCTTTACCTGATAAAGTGAAAAATGAAATTTTTTCTTATCTTGAAAAAAACAGAGTTTTCAAAAAAATTACAAATGGGTTCAGAAAGAAAACTATCATATAACCCTTAAATTCTTGGGAAATGTGGAAGGAGAAAAGATAAATATTCTTTTAAATACCGGTGAAAAAGTTTGTAAAATTTTTACTCCTTTTCAAGTTGAAACAGGAGAGTTTTCGGGATTTCCTGACAAGAAAAGAGCAAGGGTTTTTTTTCTGGGTTTCAAGAACAAGGGACGCATAAGTGAAGTATTTTCACAATTGGAAAGTGAACTTGTCAGAATGAATTTTGAAAAAGAAAAAAGGGAATTCCATCCCCATATCACACTTGCAAGGATAAAAAAATATGATATTTTACCTTCCTTATCTCCTTTGAATATTTCTTTTATTATAGAAGGTTTTTCTTTATATGAAAGTATTTTGAGAAAGGAGGGTCCTTTATATAAAATTTTAAAATTCTTTTCTTTCAGGAGGATTTAAAATGGACGCGGAAAGAATAATATTAAGGGCAAAGGAAGTTTTAAAACTTGAGTCAGAAGGGATAAACAAAATAATAAACTCCATAGGTAAGGAATTTTTAGAGGCTGTAAAGTTAATTTTGGATACAAAAGGAAAATTGATTGTTTCAGGGCTCGGTAAATCGGGTATTGTAGGTAAAAAGATTGCTGCTACATTTACCTCAACAGGAACACCTGCTCTTTATCTCCATCCCTCGGAATCCCTTCACGGTGATCTGGGTGTTGTTTCGGATAACGATACCGCACTCTTTGTCTCAAAGAGCGGACAAACGGACGAACTTCAAATATTACTTCCGTTTTTCAAAAGAAAAAAAATTCCGATAATAGGTATGACCGCAAATGCTGATTCAGAACTTGCAAAGGCAAGTGATGTTTTACTTTACATTCCCATAGACAAAGAGGCGTGTCCCTATGATCTTGCACCAACGGTAAGCACAACGGTATTTCTTGCTGTCGGGGATGCCCTTGCAATGGTTGTGATGGATCAAAAGAATTTCAAAGCAGAAGATTTTGCAGCCCTTCATCCGGGAGGAATCATAGGCAAAAGATTCTGGCTTAAAGTTAAAGATATGATGGTGACAGGAAAAGATGTTCCCGTAGTTCATCTTAATTCACCTATGAAAGATGTAATAATTGAGATGACACAGAAAAGGGGGATAACAAGTGTTGTGAATGATAGTGGTGTTGTTGTCGGTGTGATAACGGACGGTGATTTAAGAAGATTACTTGAAAAAAAGGGAAATAAAATTTTCAACTTTACCGCAGGAGAGGTAATGACACAGAATCCGAAGATTATAACCCCTGAGGCTCTTGCTTATACAGCAGCAAGAAAAATGGAAGAATATAAAATAACCGCTTTAATTGTAGTTGATGATAATAAAAAACCGATCGGAGTTATTCATCTTCATGATTTAATGAAGGCAAATGTAATTTGAGGAAATTTTATAAAAATATAAAAAGAAAGACTATATCCTTTTTAATTATCCTTATAACAAATTTTTTAAAATATTTTCCTTTAAGATATCATAAATTAATATCACTTTTACTTTATTTTTTTCTCGGTAAATTCCGAAAAACAGGACTTTTAAATCTGCAAATTGCAGGAATGAATAAAAAAATTCTATGGAGAAACTTTTGTTTCATGGCTTACGGAGCATTGAGGTTTATAAAATTAAATAACGAAAGTAAAGAAAAAATATTAAAAAATATTCGGGTCAAAAACTTTGAAATATTTGAAGAAAAATTCAAAAAAAATAAGGGGGTTCTTGCTCTTACCCTTCATATGGGTTTTTGGGAAGTAATTCCTGTTTATTTCTCATTAAAAGGATACCCTGTCTGTGTGCTTGCATCTAAGGTTTATACGGATATCATTGATAATTACATAAATAAAGTCAGGAAAAAGTTTGGAACAAAGGTAGTTCATCCTGAAAAAGTCGTGTCTTTGATAAAGAAAATAAAAAAGGGATATGCAATAGGAATTTTAATGGATCAGAGGCAGGGAGCAAAGAGGGCAAAGGTCAGATTTTTTAACAAGGAGGTGGAAGCGCCTTCGGGTCCTATTGAGATTGCGTATAAGACAGGAGCAGAGGTTATATTGATTAAAACGGTGGAAGATACCGAATTTGATTTAATACACATAGAGTCTTTTGTTTTAAAAAATAACATAAAAGAGGACATTCAAAGAATCTACAGTAGATTCGAGAAATGGATAAGGGAGAGACCGGAGCAATGGGTCTGGATTCACCGAAGATTTTTTTAAGCATAAAAAAATTAAAAGATTCAAGATAGATAGTCAGCGGTTTATCAGAGGGATAGCAGAAGCGGTTCCTGAACAGCGAATTTAAAATTTTCTTAGAGAAAAAATAGTATTAAATTTATACAACCTCAAATAAAAAAGGATAAATATCAAGCTGAATCTGAATTGTGTCTGTTAATTGTGTATGGGATATTTATGTTAAAATTAAATCTTTAAATAAAAAATTTTCATATTTTTTAATTATACCATATTTTAAAGGGAAAGTCAAATAAAAGGGTAAAAACTTTTCACCTTTCGTTGGGGGACTTCGTCCCCCAATCCCCCTGTTTTTAATTTTTTTATTTATTATTCGGGGAGTTTGAGGGGTGAAACCCCTCAACGGGGTTTCAATGTAAAATAAAAGTCTCATGAATAACAGCAAAAAAAGAGCAAAAAATGAAACAATATAGTTTATTTAAAAAAGATAAAAAAATCAAATGCGAGCCTGTTTTTAAATCTTTTACTCCTTTTGCAGGTGCCTTTCCTTGGGAGAATTCGGTATTCAATTAATTTTAATATCTAAATTTTTTATTTCCTATACTAAATTTTACAAATTTTTAAAAATTTTTTGACTTTATCTGTTGAATTCATTGGAAAAATTAAAAACTGAGGCAAAAAGTAGACATCAGGGATTCGGTTTTTCAAATTCCGGACGAACAACAATAATTCTTTCAAAATAGATTTTATATAAATCTTCAATAATTACCTTATCATTCGGTTTTGCATGTAAAACTTTTCCTTCTCCGTAGTAAATTCCGGTATGCCATACCTGATACTTTTTGTTATCAAATTCAAAAAACTTATCATTGCTCACCGTATCGGATGTGAGGAAGAAAAGAATATCTCCTTTTTTAAACTCATTCAAGTCAAGACTTTCCCTTTTAACTCCATAAAGTTTTTCAACAATCTTTCCGAGTTTTTCGCTTTTGATTAACTCATGGGGATAAACGGGCAATTTTTCCAGTCCTTTCCCGTGACCTTTGAGTAAGGCAGAAAAATGAGTCCCAGACAGTCAATCTTTTCTCTGCTTCTCCCTCCCCATTCGTATTCAACACCCAGATATTTCTCAGCCTCCTTGACAAATCTCCCGGTATTATCCTGACCAAGATTGTTTAATAAAATTACAAACCATAATATCCCGCTCATTTTCAATGGTTTCATGGTTTATAATAACATTATCTGCCAAATTTTTTCAAATTATACATTATCTTTTCGGAATTTTAAGACATCAAAATCCACATAATAGAGAAAATATTATTTGCTTAACCCTGATTTATTATTTTACAATTTTAAAACTCATGAGATGTATCATTGATTTATTTATTTTCCTTTCCTTATATTTTTCTGCAAGGGATTCCCTTACCCTGATAGGGATGATAAAAATAAATGAATGGAGGGAAGGAACAGAGTATGTATATAAAAGCGGAATATCTTTATACTTTCCGAGCATCAATAGGGATGTATATACTGATATAAAAGGAGTTTATTTTTTTAAAATACCGGCAAATGTTACTTATTTGAGGGGACCGGAGGTAAGATTTAGAGGGAGGTATTTTTCCTTTTCCAGTGGCGGAAGGTCTCTTAATCCGGAATACGGTTTTGTCATCTTTTCCTTCGGTGAACTCATAGGAGAAAGTCTCACACTGAGTTTAGGAATAGATTACGATACTTTATTAAAATGGGCTGAAGAAATTTATGAGGAAAAAAACAAAGATACTCTTTTAAATCTGGTAAGGGCATATAAGATGATTAGCAGAATAAATTCGGAAATGCCATTTGATACAATTATTAAAATATATTCCAGTTCAATAGACATAATCCCGACACTCAAGGCAATTGACGAAGTGTTTTACATTCTTGAGGAGAGAATGGACACAAACGGATTAAGGGATACATTGTTATTTAAAGATATATGTGATGAAATTCTTTCAAAGTTTTTTATGAAATCAAAGGATAATTATGCGATAATACACAGCATGATAAGAGAAGTATTAATGAAGTATTCGGATAATTCTTTTATTTTGAAATCCCTTAAAGAGTTAATTAAAAAATTTTTCAGGGGAGGATACCCTTTTGTATCATCTGTATTTGGTAAATATTACCGATTCCAGCTGGGTATCCGCAGAATCCCTTGCATTTGAATTGGTTAAAAATTATCCGGAAACCGATGAATATTTTTCGGTTTATTATTACACTTTATATCCCGACATTTATCTTTCAAAACCGAAATTTCTTTTACAGGAAAATATTGTAAAGGAAGTTTTTATGATTTCTCTTGAATCGGGCGGTATAATGCAGGGTCGTGAGAGTATGTTTAAAAGATTAAATTCTTTGTTTTCTCATATCAAGGAATTGGAAAAACTGACAAAATGCAGGGATACTTTTAATTTAATAAAAGCCAGTATCTATCTTAAAGACAGAAAAAATTTTTCAAAAGTCAGGCTGATATGCAGGAACATTCTCAGAAGGCATCCCTACTGGTTTTTGAACATATATTTCTTATTTTCGTATGCAATAAAGTCCGGTGACAAAAAGGAAATGGAAAATCTTGCAGATTATGTTTACAAAAACAGGGATAAATTTGAACTTTCCTGTTCTGATATTTTATCGCTTCTCAGAATTTTGCAATGGTCGGATTTGAGTAAATTTTCTCTCAAAACAATTAAAAATCTGTATGACTTTGCAGTATATCATTTAAGAAACAAACAGCCCGAAAGTTTTATGGCATGGAGATGCAGACAGGAAGAAATTTATGAAAGATGGAATTATGTTATTATCAGAGAATACAATATAAAAGTAAGTTCGCTTATAAAAGAGGGGGAATCGGAAAAGGCAAAAGAACTTGTAGATGAGGTTTTTGAAAAATTTCCTTATCATCGTGAAGAAAATCTATGGTTTATATATGCAAGGTTTAACAAAAAAGATAAGAAAAAATTATTGGATATTTACAGAAGGGGTCTCGGGTGCGGGGTATTGAAATTTTATGATTCACTGATGGTATTGGTTGAAAAAATGTATAACAAAGAAAAAGCAAAAGAGATATTGTATGAGGAAGCATTCAGCAACAAATCAATATATGTTTTAAAGAGATTAAAAGAATGGCTTAAACCCATATTTGACAGTTGATTTTGTAAGTTATTGATTTTCAATAACTTTTGAAATGGGGTCTCCACAACAGAAAATTTAAAAGAAAAATTCGGTAAAATTACGCAATAATCAAGGGAGGTGGCTCCAAATTTAATAA
>JAJRUZ010000049.1 GCA_024277525.1 Caldifarciminota bacterium
ATTTTAACAAACATATTTAATTATACAACGAATTTTTTAATTTGTCAAGTATTAGGAAAAATATTTTTAAAAAGTCTCTACAACAAAATTTTGAAAAATTTTAAGATAAAATACCCAAAACACAAGAAAAATCAAGAATCCTATTATAAAAACCCCCTCAAAAAGTGTCAAACATGGGTTTATTAATGCAACCTCAATATATTTTCCAATTTAGGAGTTTTAGCCCGAGAAAAAAACGGTTAAACAAGTGAAAAAATTGAAAATTTAATATTAAAATTTAAAAATGTTACGATTAAGAAATTTTCAAATTCTCTTTCCTGAAACTCTTGAGCAAGCAGTTGATTTTTTTAATAAATATGAAAACTCAATCATAATAGCAGGCGGAACAGACCTTTTACCTAAATTGAAAAGAAGACAGTTTGAACCGAATTACCTGATTTCACTTTCAAAAATTGAAAATCTTTCTTATATTAAAACCGAAAATAGCGAAATAAAAATAGGACCAACAACAACACTCCGGGAAATTGAAAATAATTTAAATTTAAAAGGTTTACAAGAAGCAATAAGACTTATTGCAACACCTGTTATAAGAAATACCGCAACAATCGGCGGTAACCTCTTTCAGGATACAAGATGCAGATTTTATGATAAAAGTTATTTTTGGAGAAAAAGCATAGGCTTTTGTTTGAAAAAAGAGGGTACATACTGTCAGGTTGCTCCCTCCGGAAACAGATGCTACGCTGTATTTTGCTCTGACCTCGCTCCCGTATTAATTGCTCTTGAATCAAAAGTAAGAATAATTGACTTTGAAAAAAATGAAAAGGAAATTTTGTTAAAAGACCTCTATCAAGATGACGGTAAAAATCATTTAAAAATAAAAGGAATTCTTAAAGAAATAATTATCCCTTTGAACGGAATTAAAGTTAAATATAAAAAATTGAGAATAAGAGAAACACTTGATTTCCCGGAAACAGGGGTTGCGGTGGGTGTGAAGAAAATAAATAACAAATTGAAAATCAATATTTCAATCTCAGCTGTAAGTTCGGGTATATTTTTCAAAACTGAAGAGATAGGAGAAGAAGAAATAGAGAGAATTGCAGATGAAATATACAATCTCATAAAGCCGGTTGATAATCTTTATTTTCCACCGCTTTATAGAAAAAAAATAGCAAGAAAGTTTGTAATTTCGGCATTCAGAGATTTAATCAGTGAGTTATAATTTTTTAAAAAAAATCCTTGAAGTTAAAGAGGGAATCCTTGCAATAGTTTTAAATACAGAAGGACATACATACAAAAAGAAAGGAGATAAAACAATTTTTGAGATAGGCAAAATTTTTCCTGTTTACGGAAATCTTGGTGCGGGTTGCATTAATGAAGAAATTTTGATTCATGGAGAAGAAGTTTTAAAAGATAAAAAATTTAAAATTATTAAAATTGATACACAAAATATTGAAGATGTATACACAGGATACGGGACTTATTGCGGAGGCATAATAGAAATTTTGATTGAACCTATAACCACAGAAGAAAAAAGAATATATTCTGAAATTATGGAAAAAATTGAAAAAGAAAAAATAGCCTATCTTATCCATGACATAAAAAACTCAAAGATATTTTTAACCGAAGAAATAAAATCTGATTTGAATTCAAAACATTATTTCATAGAAAAAATATTTCCGCCTTTAAAAATGTTCATTTTCGGGGCAACACCACTTGCCCACGAAATAATTAACATAATAAAAAATATGGATTTTAAGATATACTTAATTGATTGGAGAAACGAGTATCTCAAAAATTTTAAAAAGTATAACGAAATTGAAATTTTCAAAGAAAAATATCCTTTTGATAAAAATTCCTTTGTATTAATAATTTCTCATAATTTTTTAAAGGATATTTTTGTAATAAAAAAAGCCCTTGAAAAGAATGTAAGATATATCGGTCTTTTAAGTTCAAGAAAAAGAAGGGATAAAATTTTTGAGGAAATTTTAAAGCAGGGATTTAATGAAAAAGATTTAAAGAAAATATGTTCGCCTTGTGGCATTGATATAAAGGCAAGGGAGGACAGAGAGATTGCAATAAGTATTATTGCGGAGCTTATAAAATTAAAAAATTGTTAAATGAAATACAAAATATCGGGAATTTTACTTGCTGCGGGTGAAAGCAAAAGATTTAAAACAAACAAATTGCTTTTTAAAGTTAAAGACAATCCCATCATTTATTATAGTTTAAAAAACTTAATTTCATCTCAAATTGATAAAATATTTGTTGTGCTCGGAAGGGACGAAAATCTTGAAAACTATGTTAAAAAAGAATTTGAACATAAAAAAATTGAAATTCTCAAAAATGAGAATCCCGAAAAAGGGATTATTTCTTCTGTTAAAATAGGGATAAAAAAATGTAAAAGCAAGTTTAATGCAGTTCTTATTCATCTTGCTGATATGCCTTTTGTATCCACGGATGTTATAAACAAACTGATTTACGAATTAAAAAAAACAAAAAAAATAATTGTGCCGAAAGTGAAAGATAAAATTTTCCATCCCAGAATTTTTCCTGAGAAATATTTTGATGAATTCTTAAAATTAAAGGATAATGAATCAGGGAAAAAGGTCATTGAAAAATATAAAAAAGAGGTAATGGAGATTGAATTTGAGGATGAAAATTTCTTTAAGGACATTGATACAATGGAAGATTTGAGATTTTTTTATGTAAAATAAATATTATGGAAACAAAACATAAAGTTTTATGGGAACCTACCGAGGAGATAATAAATAAATCAAATATCAAAAAATTCATAGATTTTGTGAACAGGAGATACGGGCTTAATATAAAAGACTATTTTTCACTTTATGAGTGGTCGTGTAAAAACATTCCGGAATTCTGGTCTGCTTTTTGGGATTTCAGCGGAGTAAAATATTCCGAAAAATTCAGGGGGGTTGTTGATGATTTGAAAAAATTTCCGGGTGCAAAATGGTTTGTAGGAGCAAGGCTTAACTATGCTGAAAATATGCTCAGGTACAGGGATAACAGAATTGCCTTTTCCTTTATTTCTGAAAAGGGTGACAGAAAAAAATTAACATATGAAGAACTTTATGAGATTGTATCCAGACTTTCTCGTGCTTTGAAAAAATCGGGTATTAAGAAAGGAGACAGAATAGCAGGATACATGCCGAATATAATTGAAACACCCGTGTGTATGCTTGCAGGGGCGGTAATCGGGGCAATATGGTCCTCATGCGGGACAGAGGTGGGTGTTCAATCGGTGCTTGATAGATTCGGTCAAATTGAGCCGAAAATTTTATTTGCCGTTGATTCCTATTCCTATAAGGGGAAAGATTATGATAACCTTGAAAGAATCAAAGAAATAGCCAAAAATCTTCCATCTGTTGAAAAAGTTGTTATTATTTCATATTCGGGTAAAAAAAAGGATATTTCTTTTATAAAAAATTCCGTTTATTTTGATGATTTTATCTCAGAGGAAGAAACAGGAGGAACGGAATTTGAGCAACTTCCTTATGAGCATCCCCTTTTTATAATGTTTTCTTCGGGAACGACCGGAAAACCCAAATGTATGGTTCAGAGCGGAATGGGAGTTTTATTAAACCATGCAAAAGAATTAATTCTGCATACCGATTTGAAAAGAGAAGATGTCATCACATATATAACGAGTCCGAGTTGGATGATGTGGAACTGGCTTATGAGTTCTCTCTTTGTTGGAGCAAAAATTGTTCTTTATGACGGTAATCCCTTATATCCTGATGCAGGAAGAATGTGGAAAATAGTTGAAGAAGAAAAAATAACAGTATTCGGGTGCAGTGCAACATACATAAATTATTTGAAGAGCATCAATTTTAAACCCAATGAAAAATTTGATTTATCTTCCTTAAAGGAAATTTCTCAGACAGGTTCACCTTTATCAGCAGATGGTTTTGAATATGTTTATGAAAATATTAAAAAAGATTTATGGTTTAACTCCATTTCAGGAGGTACAGATATTAACGGATGTTTTGCAGCCGGTAGCCCTACTTTAAAGGTTCATGCGGGTGAACTTCAAGCCAGGGCTTTGGGAATGAAAGTAAAAGTTTATGATGAGCAAGGAAATCCTGTTTATGATAAAATAGGAGAACTTGTTTGTGAAGCTCCCTCACCCTCAATGCCTCTTTATTTCTGGGGTGATAAAGATTTCAAAAAATACAGGGAGACATATTTTGAGTTTTATAAAAATAAGAATGTATGGAGACACGGAGACTATGTGATTTTATATAGTAAAACACAGGGGCTCACATTTTTCGGGCGTTCTGACGCAACCTTGAAGATTTCAGGGGTAAGAATAGGCACATCCGAAATATATAACATTGTTGAAAACATGGAAGAAATAGCGGACAGTCTTGTGGTGAGTAAAATATACGGAGATAATGAAAGACTTATACTGTTTGTAAAACTTAAAGAGAATTTTAAATTAACAGAAGAATTGGAAGAAAAAATAAAGAAAAATTTAAGAGAAAAGGCTTCTCCGAGACATGTTCCTTATAAAATAATTGAAGTTCCTGACATACCTTATACAATGAGTATGAAAAAAGTTGAAATTGCTGTAAAAAATATTTTGAACAACAGACCCGTAACAAACAGAGGAGCCCTTATAAATCCTGAATCGCTTGATTATTTTGAAAAAATTAAGGACAGGATATAAAGGTTGAAAAAACGGAGGGTATATCGGAAAACTGTTTTTGAAAAGGGGAATGTGAAGATTTGTTTTATTTCCACCTATTTGCCTCAAAAATGCGGAATTGCTACCTATTTAAGTTATCTTATTGATGGAATAAAAAAAGTAAATAAAGAGATAAAAATAAAAATTCTGGCTGAAAAAGGAGCAGAGAGAATAAAGACCAAAAATTTTGAAGTATTACCCTGTTGGTCAAGGGAGGAAAATTATCCTGAACAGATATTAATGAATCTGAAAGACTGCGATATTGTTCATATCCAGCACGAATACAGCATTTATAAATTTGATAAAAGGTTAAAAAAGTTATTAAATAATATAAAAAGAAAAATTATAACCATTCATTGTATAAGACCTGCTCAAAATTCGGAAAGATGGGATACAGATGAAAACTTTGCATTTGAAATTGCAGATATTTCGGACCATGTAATTGTGCATCTTGAATCGCAGAAAAATATTCTTGAAAGAAAAATCAATTCTTCAAAAATTACAGTAATTCCTCACGGAACAAGAATCATAAACGAAGATAAAATAAAATCAAGAAAGATATTGAATCTCCCGGTTGATAAGTTCATTATATTAATGTTCGGTTTTATAAAAAGACATAAGAATTACGAGGTCGTTATCGATGCGATAGATTTATTAAAAAAGGAAAAAAATGGAATTTACTTTTTAATTGTCGGAGAAATTGCAAAAGGTCAAAGGGAGTATTTTGAGAGATTGAAAAATTATATTAAAAATAAAAAACTTGATAAATTTGTGGAAATAAGGGAAGGATTTTTTCCTGAAGAGTATGTTCCTTTTCTTTATTCAGCAGTTGACCTGGTTATTTTCCCTTATTATGAAGGTGATAGATCATCTTCCGGAGCACTTCATCTTGCGATAGGAGCGGGAAAAATTGTGCTTGCTTCAAGGATTCCCAAATTTGAGGAATTAAAGAAAATATCGGATGAACTTTTATTCTTGCC
This sequence comes from Caldifarciminota bacterium, assembly GCA_024277525.1. Classification (GTDB taxonomy): domain Bacteria; phylum Hydrothermota; class Hydrothermia; order Hydrothermales; family JAJRUZ01; genus JAJRUZ01. Next base: position 5,686 of record JAJRUZ010000049.1, read on the forward strand.
TTTTAATTCAGAAGAAGTAAAAGGTTTGATGAAGAAAATTTTGGAAAATAAAAATTTCAGGGATTATTTAATTACCCGAACTTTAAAATACAGGGAAGAAACATCATGGGAAAATACAGCAAAAAAACATATTGAAATATATAAAAAAATTATTTAAAATTAAAAATGAAACTTGAAATAATAAAAAAAATAGGAGACGGTGAAATATTAAAATTAAAAGATGGTAGGAAAATATTTAAGTTATCTTCTTTTAAAGAAAACCCGATAATTAAACCTTTTGATTTTATAAAAAATACAGAAAATGCGGCAATCTTCAATGGTGGTGTAGCATTTAAAGATAAAAAAGTGTATCTTTTTCCGCGTGTTCATAAGAATTACCTCAAAAAGAAATTTTTTGATGAAAATCTCAAAATAGAAAGGACATATATGGAGAATTATATTTCAGAAATATGGGAGTTTGAAAGTGAGGATGGAGTAAATTTCAGAAAAACCGAAATAAAAATAAAGGGGGATGGTTCTGAGCATAAAGATTTTATTTACGGTATAGAAGATATAAGAGTTACTAAATATAAAGATGAATATTTTCTTATAGGATGCGGTAAAATAAAGCCTCCTTTTAAAGGAAAAAACGGTGACAGAACAGCAATCTATTTAACAGAGGATTTCAAAAATATAAAATATTGTGGCATTATAAAAGAATTTGATAGCAGAAATACCGTTCCCCTTTTTATAGAGAATAAAATTTACTTATTTTTCAGATTTCATCCCAATATTTATCTTTATGAAATTGATGACATTGAGAAATTGATGGAACCCCGTAAATTTTCCGAATACTGGAAAAAAATTTACGAAGAGAGGGAGAAGTACATTTTGTTAAAAGCAGGTACTTTAATTCACGAAAGAGAAAAAGTAGGTGCGGGTCCTCCCCCGATATTGACCGAAAAGGGGATACTTTTTATTTATCATTCCGTAGGAAAAATTGAAAAAGAAATCACCGAGATATACGGTTTAAAAAAAGAAATTATAAGAGGGTATTCAGTAAATGCTGTATTGTTGGATTATGAGAATCCTTATAAAATAATAGCAAAAACCGAATTACCCATATATATTCCTCATAAACCTTGGGAGTATGAAGGAGATAGCGAGTTTGAGATTGATGTGCCCTATGTTGTTTTTCCTACGGGTATAATATCAATTGATAAAAAAATCATCATTTATGCAGGAGCCGGTGATAAATACATGGTTATTTTAAGTGCAGACCTCGATTATCTTTTAGATTTTCTTCTTAAAAATTAATGAAAAAAAGAAGATGGTTTTTAAAAACAGAGAAAGTTCCTGATAAGAATAACCTGTTGGATTTGATATTAGAAATAAGGGGAATTGAAGATAAAAAGAGTTTTTTGAATCCCGAATTTTCTTCCATTTATTCACCTTTTAAATTTGAAGGTATGACACAGGCGGTATTAAGGATTAAGGAGGCAATAGAAAATAAGGAAAAAGTCGGAATTTATTGTGACTATGATGTGGATGGAATTACCGGGGGGGTTTTGCTTTACAGGAATTTAACAAGAATGGGAATCGAGCCTGTAATAAAAATTCCTAACAGATTATCGGAAGGATACGGGTTAAGTATAAGCGGGTTAAAGGAACTTAAGGAAAAGGGAGTAAAACTCATTATAACCGTTGATTGCGGAATAAGGGCATTTGAGGAGGTTGAATGGGCTAAAAAACATGGAATCGATTTGATTATTACTGACCATCATGTTCCTTCTCAGGCATTGCCGAAGGCATTTGCAATAGTAAATCCTCATATAAAGAATTATCCTTTCAAATTTTTATCAGGTGTAGGGGTTGTATTCAAATTATTAATGGCACTTTACGATATTATGGAAATTGATTTAAAGAGTCTTTTATGGGATTTGGACCTTGTGGCACTCGGAACCGTTGCGGATATTGTTCCCCTTTTATCGGAGAACAGAATTTTCACCTCCCTGGGAATTAAAGTTCTTCAAAAATCAAGAAAACTCGGAATAAAGGCATTAAAAAAAATTTCCGGTGCAAGTGAGGATATAAGGACCAGGGATATTGCTTTCATATTGGCACCCAGATTGAATGCTGCAGGAAGAATCGAAGATGCAGGGATTTCGTTTTCTCTTTTGATTTCAAAAAAGGGGAAAAAAGCAATTGAATATGCAAAAGAACTTGAGAAACTTAATAAAATGAGACAAAAAGAGCAGGAGCGAATATTAAATGAGGTTTTATCAACAATTGAAAAGGAAGGAAAGCATAAAGATTTTTTAATTACCGTAAAGGGAAAGGATTTTCATCCCGGAGTCATAGGGATTGTTGCGTCAAAAATAGTTGAAAAATTTTCAAGACCCTGTATTGTTTTTACAGAAGAAGGAGATATTTTAAGGGGCTCGGCAAGGAGCATAAGAAATGTAAATATAATGGAAATCTTGGATAGAGTATCCGATTTAATTCTTGAATACGGGGGGCATAAAGGGGCAGCGGGTTTAAAAATCTTGAAAAATAAATATGAGGAATTTGATGAAAAAATAAACATGTTCATGAGTTTAATGTTAAAGGAAGAGGAATTAGAGCCTGAGATAGAGATAGATTGCATTTTTCCTACCTTTGAATGGGATAGGGATTTATATGAAGAAGTAATAAACAAATTGGAGCCTTTTGGTGAGGGGAATCCGAAACCTGTTTTTCTTGATAGGGATGTTTATGTAATGGGGAATATAAAATTAAGAAAAAATGAGCATCTTGAATTTTATGTGGGTAAAAATGGAAAATTTTTCAGGGCTTTTGTGCCTGAAAGAAAAGACATATATGAAAAAATAATTTCAGGAAAAACAAAATTAAGTATTGTTTATACGCCCGAGATTGATTACTATTCAAAAAGAAAAAATATATCTTTAAAAATTTATGATTTGGATATAGAAAAATGAAGAATTTTAAAGGTAAAGTTTTTTTAATTACAGGAGCCTCATCCGGTTTGGGTAAGGCACTTTCGTATAAAATTGCCGAAAACGGAGGTTATCTTTTGCTCGGTTCAAGAAGGAAGGAAATTTTGAATGAAATAAAAAAAGATATAGAAAAAAAGTTTAGCATAAAGGTTTTGACAACATATTTGGATGTTTCTGATGAAAGGAGTGTTAAAAATTTCATCGGAACGGCACTTGAAAATTTTGACAGCATTGATTGTTTAATAAACAATGCCGGGATAGGGCTTTATGGTAGAGTGGAAAATGTTAGTTTAAGTGATTATGAGAAATTATTTAATATAAATGTAAAAGGCATTTTTTTAATGACAAAAGAGGCTATTCCTTATATGAAAAATCAGGGCAGAGGAATCATAGTGAATATTTCTTCGCTTGCAGGGTATGTGAGCACGCCTATAATAACCCTTTATGCCTCTTCAAAATTTGCGGTAAGGGGGTTAACTGATGGATTAAGAAGGGAATTAAAATCTTACGGAATAAAGGTTATAGGTGTTTATCCCGGACCTTTTGAGTCAAATTTTTTTGATAATGCGGTTAAAACGGAAGAGGGGATAAGGATAAAAAGGAGAAAATTTTTCTTCTCAACTTCTGAGAAGGTGGCGGATAAAATAATAAAAGGAATCAAAAAAGGAAAAAAGAATATATTTATAAAGCCTGATTGGAAAATAATAGCAAAATTGCACGACAATTTAACTTTTCTTTTTGATTTAATTCTTTCTTCCGAGAAATATTCTAAAAACTTAAGGGATTAAAGAGTCTTAATTCAAAAACCGACGAAAATTGCCATAATTTTTAGGATTAAATTACTGCAAAAAGACGAAAATTGTAATATTCAAAATCAAAAAAGAATGAAAACCTAATAATTTCAATGTGATTTCATTTCTGGAATAATATTTGCTCTTTATATTTTAATGAAAAAGGAGGTGAAAAAATGAAAAAAATAATCGCACTCGCAACCGTGGCACTCTGGGTCCATGGGCTTTATGCCCTTGATGGACCCTATTATGACCCTGCTGCAGAGGTAACCATAGAAGGAACAATTGTTGAAATAAATGTCTCTCCTCCTGCATATGAAGGTGATACACTCCTGCAACTCAAGGTCGTTACAAAAAGCGGAAAGGAAATCGAAGCGTATATATGCCCATCAGAATATATAAAAATTGTTACTCCAAAAAGCACAGTAGAAGTTTCTCCGGGTGAAGAAACAAATGTTTCCACTCCGAAATCCGAAATTGAGGTGAAACCGGGTGAAAGTGTACATATTACAACTCCTGGTGTTGAGGTATATGTTGATATTCCCGGTCACAGGGAATTCTGTATGAAAATAGGAGAGGAAATAAGGATAAGGGGTGCAAAAATACAGAATCATAAAGGAAATGCAATTATTGCCCGTGAGGTCTACAAAGAAAAAGAGAAATTGAGACTCAGAGACAGAACCGGATTTCCGCTTTGGTTAAAACATGAAGAAAGGAAACATGTAAAATACAATATTAAAAAGGAAATGAAGATAAAAGGTAAAGTTGTTAAACTTCATGAAACCACACCCCCCAGAGGTTTTTATCCTCTTGTTGAAGCGGTTATTAGAACCCCTGATAAAAAGGAAATAAGTGTAATGCTCGGTCCTTCTTGGTATATGGAAGGAAGTATCAAAATAGGTGATCCAATTGAAGTGATAGGTTCTTTTGTTAAAACGGATAAGGGAGAGGTTATGATATGCAGGGAATTCAAAAATGAGAGACTTAATCTTCAGCTGCAACTCAGGAACAAAGAAGGTTCTCCTCTCTGGATGAGCGAAAGACCCGAAGGCATGGAAGGAGGCGAAATGGGTACTCCTGGTGGAGAATATCCTGGTACAGGAGGAGAATACCCGGGCGGGGGAACAGGACCGAGACCCAGATGAAATTAAAGATATAAAATGATTATAATTTTATTATTTTCTTCTTTCTTTTCAATCATTGACGGGTGGGTAAGAATGCAGGGGACAGGTACAAATAACTATTATCTTTCTCCTAATGCAGAAGCAGCAGTTGGCGGAGAATTGTCTTGGAATATGAGAATACGCGGAAAAAAGGCTTTTCCTTTTTACAGGGGCTTAATTTTTAATTATCCCACTTCTTATGCATTTGAAGGCTCAATATGGCAGGAGATAGGAATAACGGGTGTTTTTGAGAACAAAATGCAAACAGGTTTGGGCACCGCCCTTTCTCTTCCCACAGGCTCATATTCCGATTTCGGATATTTCCAAATAAGGGGATGGTTTCAAACTCCTGGATTTTTAAAAGTGAGAATCCAGGGGATTTATAAAAATTATTTCTGGGAATCTATAACAGATAATTTTGAACTCTATTCCCGTGTTTTTGTATCCCTCAAAACAAGGAAAATAAATTTTATACCTTCAATTCTCGGAGGGTGGAAATTATACACCGGACAGACAATCATTCAGGAGACCCTGAGTACAGGGAGATGGGGCACTTTTTATGAACTAAAAACTGTAACTATCCTTTCAAATGCTTTCAGAATAAACTTATCAGGCATCCTGTACATCTATCCTGACCCTTGGACAACTATAAGCATATGGCTCAATAGAAATTTGATTTTCGGAGACAGTATCCCTGATTGGTCATCCTTCGGAATCATTTCGGATCAAGAACTTTTTCAGAGCCCTTATAATTATGACGGCTGGGAGTTTGGCTTTTCTCTCTATTGGGATTTGCCATTAAGAACACAACTGAGATTGTGGTTCTCATATGCTGATCAATTTTATCCTTATGCACCGGTAAAGAACTCTGCGGGCTATATCCTTTATTACGGAAGGAAAGACAAAATTTTCTCTATTCAAAACGAAATAGAAAAAGGTATAGTAGGAAGGTGGACCTCTATTCTTGAAATCGGATACACTTACAGAAGTTCAAATGATTATTTCAGAAATTATAATGCTTTCCGAATAGGGTTGGCTTTGAGATTGCATATATGATTTAAATTACATATAATTAATCTTCATGAAAAAAAGAAAATTAGTTAAAACATACACATACGGAGGTATTTCAGTCCTTTTAATTTTTGTGATTCTTTCCCTCTTTTACATTAAAAGACTCGAAAAAAATGTAATTTCGGTTTATATAGATTCCATAAAGTTCCATTCAAATTTTCTAAGTTCTTCTTTTTCTTCTATTTACCCTTCTGAAAAGACTCTCTCTTTTATGAATAATTTTATAATATCGGAAAATCTTGTATATATTGCGATACTTGATTCCTCGAATAAAGTAAAAGTTTGGGCATCTGCATTTGAAAATTTTCTCCCTTTAAATGTTAAGGGTAAGTATATTGATAAAAATATTAAAATAATAAATACCCGGCTGGGGAATATTCTTGAAATAAGAGGAACTTTCAGGGATAAGAAAGGAAAAAGGATGTATTTTGTTGCAGGTTATCCTTATTTTTTGATTGAAGAAAGAATTGTAAAGGAAAGTTTTTCAAGGACATTTCTTTTACTTCTTATAACCGGAATTATTTTTTCCGCAGGGCTTTGGATACTCGGGTTAATACAAAAAGAAGTTGAGGAAAAGGAAAGAAAGATATCGGAAAAAGAGGAATTTATTCAGATTGCGACAGAATTGGCACATGAGATAAAGAATCCTTTAAATATAATTGCAATGGGTTTACAAAGTATTGAACAAGAAGAAGGGGAAAAGAAAAGAAAATTTTTTCTTCTTAGGAAATAAATAAATGAACTAGCAGAGTATATTGACAATCTTCTTAAATTAAAACGCCCCCTAATTTTTGAACCCGAAAAAATATCTGTTCACGGAATTTTAAAAGAAATAGAAATGCTATTTGAAGATGTTTTCAGAAAAAAAAGAATAAAATTTAAAATTTCGGTTAAAAATGAAGGATACCTGCACGGGAGCCACGGGCTTTTGAAACAGGCTCTTATAAATCTTGTAAAGAATTCATTTGAAGCAACAGAAAAAGGAGAGGTTATTTTGAGTGCTGATAAGAAAAATAAAAAGTGGATAATTGAAGTAAAAGATACGGGTAAAGGAATGGACGAAAGGGAAGTGAAAGATATTTTTTATAAAGGATTTTCTACAAAAAAATACGGAACGGGTGTCGGACTTTTGTGGGTAAAAAAGATTGTAGATGCACATAAGGGAAAAATTGAGATAAAAAGCAAAAAAGGAAAGGGGACAGTTGTTAAAATTTATTTACCTGAAAAGTTATGAACAAAAAAAATGTTTTCATTTGCGTAATTGAGGATGATTCTTTTCAAAGGGCACTTCTTGTTGATTTTTTAAAGAAAAAGGATTATGAGGTATGGGATGTAGAAAAAGGAGAGGATTTTTTTAAGTTATTACCCGGAAAAGTCCCCGATGTAGTTTTACTTGACTGGCGACTTCCTGGGATGCAGGGAAATGAGGTTCTTAAAAGAGTGAAAAAGGAGTATCCTTATATTGAAGTGATTGTAATTACCGCATTCGGGAGTATTGAGCAAGCGGTTGAAGCAATGAAGGAAGGTGCCTTTTATTATGTTACAAAACCCGTTGATTTGAATGAACTTGATATGTTGATTGAAAAAGCTCTGGAACATCAAAATCTCCGAAAAGAAAATGAAATTCTGAGAGAAGTTATAAAAGAGAGATTGCCCGAAACACCGGTGGTTTTTGAGTCTTCTGCGATGAAAAATGTAATATCCATAGCAAAAAGGGTGGCTTCTACGGATGCAACCATTTTGATTACAGGAGAGAGCGGGACAGGAAAGGAACTTATAGCAGAGGTGATTCACAGTCTTTCACCCAGGGCAGGAAAACCTCTTGTAAAAGTTAATATTGCTGCAATCCCTGAAACCTTAATAGAATCAGAACTTTTCGGGCACGAAAAAGGAGCATTTACAGGTGCGGACAAAAGAAGGATAGGGAAATTTGAAAGCGCCGATAAAGGTACACTTTTTCTTGATGAAATAGGAGAACTTCCGATTTCAACCCAGGTTAAACTTTTAAGATTTTTACAAGAAAGAACCATTGAAAGACTCGGTTCAAACATGCCCATTACCTTGGATGTGAGAATAATAGCAGCTACAAACAGAAACTTGGAAACTCTTGTTAAAGAGGGAAAATTCAGAGAGGACCTTTTTTACAGGCTAAATGTAATAAATTTACATATTCCGCCTTTAAGGGAAAGGAGAGAAGACATTTTTCCGCTTGCAAAACATTTTTTGAAACATTTTTCAAGAAAGCACGGAAAAAATATAAAAGACTTCACAAAGGAGGCATGGGATTTTCTTTTAAGTTATGACTTTCCGGGAAATGTTAGAGAGTTACAGAATTTAATTGAAAGAGCATGTGTCTTGGCAAATACCGAATTTATAACACTTAAAGATTTGACATTATCTCCTTTTTCTGAAGAAAAAACAGACTCATATCTTGATGAGAAGTTGAAGAATTTTGAAAAGCAATTAATTCTTGATGCTCTTGAAAAAGCAGGGTGGGTACAAAAGAAAGCAGCAGAAATGCTGGGTTTGTCCGAAAGGGCATTAAGGTACAGAATGGAAAAAGTGGGAATAAAAAAGAAAAAGTCTTGTAATTTAAAACTTTAAAACTTTAAACTTTATAGTATTTAAAATAGTATTTAAATTTTTAATTATTAAAAAGGGTTCAAATCCCTTGAAAATTTTAAAGAGCTAAAATGGAATTAAAAGTAAGAGGATTAGCCTTTGTTTATACACGGAATTTTCTGAAGGAAAAACTCGGAGAAAAAAAGTTTAAAGAGTTTGTTTCAAGCCTGCCGGAGAATTTGAGAAATTTTATGGGAAAAGAAATTTATGAAAATGAGCAATACCCCTTTGCATACTTTGCTGAAATAAACCGGGAAATTTATGAGAAGATTGCAAATAGGAATCCCGAATTTTTAAGAAAGATGGGAGAATATACTATAAGAATGGGAGCAGAGACAGGACCTTTCAGAATTCTTTTTGAAACTCCTGATTTAAAGACATACATTACTCAAATAGGAGCTTTTACTTTTTCCCATTATTATAATTTCGGAAAATTTGTTGTTAAGGAATTTGCTCCGGAGAATAAGAGAATTGTTATCTGCTTGGAAGATATTCCTTTTGAGGATGAGTTTTTTGAAGAAAGAATATGTGGAGCAATAAAAGCAGGAGTGGAAATTAAGAATTTAAAAAATGTGAAAGTTGAGATTACTAAAAGAAGGAGTAAAGGTGATGAATGTATTGAATATGTGATAACATGGGAGTGATTTATTTATTTCTCAAATAATAATAAAGAGCAAGTGCATCCGTAATTCTTATTCCGGGGATCCTCATTGCTTGTGCAAATGTTTTGGGTCTTATTTTGCTCCATTTTTCTCTTGCTTCATAAGAGACATTTGGCACCTTCCAAAAGTCAAGGTCTTCGGGTATTTCCCTTGCTTCGAGCCTTGAGAGTTTTTTTGCCTCCCTCTGTTCCCTTTGGATATAACCATCATAATGAATTTCACTCAAAATCCTCTCCTTTATAATCTGCTTTACTTTTGGTATGAGCTTCCTATCCTCAAGTTTCTCATAAACGGATTTATTTCTCTTAATCAATTCAAAAAATGTAATGGATTCCGGTAAATCGGTAAGTCCTGAAAGTTTCTCTGCTTCTTTTTTCTTTAATCTCTTTTTTCTTAATAATTTAATTATCTCATTAAAAATTTCCCTTTCTTCCTGAAATTCCCTCCATTCTTTATCACTTATTAATCCGAATTTGTATCCATAAGGAAGCATTCTCTCTTTTGCTGTATCCTGTCTCAATGTTATTCTGTATTCAACCCTTGATGTAAACATCCTGTAAGGTTCATCAACTCCCTTCGTCACCAAGTCATCAATCATTACTCCGATATAACCTTCACTTCTTTTGATTATAAAAGGTTCTTTTTTATCAAGATATAAGACAGCATTTATTCCTGCTACGATTCCCTGTGCGCCTGCTTCCTCATAACCTGTTGTTCCGTTTATCTGTCCTGCAAGGAAAAGTCCCTTTATTTTCTTTGTTTCAAGCCATGGATGAAGTTCTGTTGGCTGAACAAAGTCGTATTCAATTGCATAACCCGGAACAAGAATTTTTGCATTTTTTAAAGGAGATATTGTTTCCAAAAGTTTATACTGAATTTCCTCTGAAAAAGAAGTTGAAAGCCCGCTTATATAAACTATTTTAGAATTTCTTCCATCAACTTCAAGAAATAACTGATGTCTATCCTTATCAGGAAAATTAACAACCTTTAATTCGATTGAAGGACAGTATCTCGGTCCTATTCCTGTTATATCACCTATGAAAAGGGGACATTCATTTAAATGTTCTCTCACTATTTTGTGGGTTTCTTCATTTGTATAGGTGATCCAAGCAGATATCTGTTTTACATTTAAAAAAGGATTTCTGAAAGAAAAACCCCTCGGAGGCTCATCCCCTTTTTGCTCCTGGGCTAAAGAAAAATCAATTGTTCTTATATCTATTCTTGGGGAAGTCCCTGTTTTAAGCCTTCCCATTTTGAATCCCAGATTTCTCAGAAAATCAGAAAGTTCATAGGCGGGAGGTTCTCCCATTCTTCCTGCTTTAATCTTTTTCTTTCCTATGTGAATAAAACCTCTTAAAAAGGTCCCTGTTGTTAAGACGCAGGTTCCTGAAAAAAATTCCCTGTTTTTCTTTGTGATGACTCCCTTATAAATCTTTTCATTACCCTTTTCCTCTATTATAAATCCTGTGACTTCATCTTCAAACACATCCAGATTTTTTTGTTCAAAAATTGCGATTTGCATTCTTTTTTTGTATTCTTCCCTATCAGCAATTGCTCTTAAGGAATGCATTGCGGGTCCTTTTTTGATATTGAGTGTTCTGAACTGTGTTCCTGTCTCATCTATTGCTTTACCCATTTCTCCTCCTAAGGCATCGAGTTCTTTAACAAGTTGTGCTTTACCTACTCCTCCAATTGAAGGATTACAGGACATATGAGCAATTTTATCTTTTTTTAAAGTAACCAAAAGAGTTTTTGCTCCCATTCTTGAGGAAGCAAGTGCAGCCTCACATCCCGCATGTCCGCCACCGATGACAATTACATCATATTTGTTTTTCATTTAAATATAATACAATTTGGATAAAATTTTTACAAAAATAAATTTCCTTTTTATTTACCCTCTTTTTCCTTCTCTTCGGCAATAAACCATTTTCTTTCTTTTTTTATTGAATTTTCAACAAAATTTTTCGCAAGGGTGTAAAGAGTGAAATCATCTCCCTCCCTTTTTACAAGGTACCTATTCTCGTCAAACATCTCTATCACCTTAAAGCCCTGTGTTTCACCGTTTTCAAGTGTTACACTCACCGTTATTAAAGGCTTTTTTGCATCATATTCCTTTATATCAAGCGTATCTATATAACCGGTCGAATATACTGAACCTAACATCCTTATATACCTTCTTATTTTGTTCTGATCACTGTTCACTTCCGGTGAATCCAGAATCCACCTGTCATTTTCTTTGTAAAACATATATCTTTGATTTTCATCCTCATATTCTAACTTTGCCACTTTTTCAGGTCTGAAATTCGTTATCCTTCTGTTCCTCCAACCAGCAGGAGAAAGCGAGCTGATTTGAGGTTTTATTGACTTTTCCACAAGTAAAACTTCATTTGAATTCGGTAATCTTACAAAATTCGTAGCAAAATCCGCTCCCTGCTTACCTATAATTAATTCCAATATCTTTACGTTGTTTTTGTCATATATTGTCACAAATGTTCCGTTTTTATCATCCACATCATAGGAAGGAAATTCGGATTTGCTCTTACCCACTACTTTACCTGTGAGAAAGCTCAAATTGTCAATTAACCTGGTGATTCTTTCCTCATTAGCAGTCCTCGGCACGGAATCTTCTATAATTGTCCATATCTCGTTTATTTTTTGAAACTCAAGTCTTTTGTCTCCCCTCTTTATTTCAATCCTCGCTATATTCTCCTCGTCCAATTCCTGAGTAATATTTACCTCTTTCGGTAATTTTCCCTTTTTAAACGCAGGACTCTCTGTGAACAAAACAAGTATTAAGAGCACCACAAAAACAGCACCCAAAAATTTTAAGTGTCTTTCAATCATTTTCCTTCCTCCTTTTTAGTTTCTTCCTGTTGTGTAAATATTCTCTTCCTTATTTTTCTTCGTGTATATCTTAAAATTCCGAATATGAGGATTATCACAGGAATTCCGAAAGTGATACCCTGCTGAAATAAGAATCTCTGAAAAGTATTCAGTTTTTTTATCGGTCTTTCCGCAACCTCCCTTGCCCTTATCTGTGTGAGGTCCTTTCCGTAAACAAATGCATTTACAATGTTCATCATAAAATCAAGATTATCTTTATACATTTGAACAAAAGGATCCTGTAAAAACACTGCATTTCCCACAAAGATAATTCTGTTCTTTTCTTTTGCCTCTTTTATAAACCCTGTTGTATCCGTTTCTTTTAAATTCTTCCAGTTTTTGAAAAGGTTTGTATCATTCACAAATGCGGATTTGAATTTGCTCTCAACAATTAAAGCAAGAATATATTCATTCAGCTCCTCCTTAGGAGGAGGCGGTTCCTGAACAAAAGGATGGATTGAATACCCCCCTTCTTTTCTGAAAGCCATTTTAGTGGTTGTTAAAATAAGCTGATAGTTGAATTTTTTCTTATTGGAGACGGTATCCACTCTATTAGGAACAACCGTATCAATTGCTGAAGGCCATGTTAAAACAAGTTGCTCAAGATTCCTGGCAAAATGATGATGAACCCCTCTTTTTGTAATTTTAACAAAATAATGGTAAGGCACAAGAACCGCCCTGCCTCCGGTCATCATGGGAATAAAAGGAAGCGTAGGGTCTTTCACGAGATTCGGTTTTAGCTCTATTCCGTAGTTTTCAAGAAATTTTAAATCTTTTTTAAACATGGGTTTTGTGGTAAAATTTTCATAATTTATACTGACAGGCTGAAGGAACCATACCACTTTTCCGCCTTTTAGAATGAATTGATCAAGTTTATATATCTCTTTGGGTTGCATTTTTTTATTACCGAAAATCAAAAGAAGATTTATATTTTCAGGGATTTTATAAGAAAGGTTTACAACTCTAACCTTGTATAATTTTTCCAATTCACTTTTCAATACTGAATAATCATCCTGTTTTTGTCCGAGAAAAGCAAGTCCCACTGATTTTATATTTTCTCCTTCCTCAAGTTTCAAAATTCTGGATGTCAAATCATATTCAAGATTTTCTGTCTCTGAAATTACGGGAATTTTTTCTTTTTTATCTTTATAAAAAAGTGCAAGACCGAAATGACCGTTTACAACCTTCACTTGATCTTTTTCCACTACGTTGAATGTAATCTCCGGAATGCCCAACCTTCTGGTTTTTGCCTGAATTTTCGGATCCTTATCAGGATAATAAACTGTGTATCTTAAGAGTCCATTTGAGTAATTTCTATATTCTTCAAGCAGGTCAAAAAGGTCCTGCTTATAGGGAGACATTTCAGGTGGCAATTTGCTGGACATGTAAATTTCTATCGTGAGATAATCTTTTAAGTTTTTCAGAATTTCTTTTGTAACCGGATGCAAGGTATATATTCGGTTCTGTGTTAAATCAACACGATATACAAAGTGTCTGAAAAACATATTAAGAAGGAAGATGTTTAAAAAGGCAAGCACACTCGCGAATAAAAACATTTTCTCCTTTCTCATCGTGCCACCTCCAGATGAAGGAAATTAAAATAAACAAAGAGGGAAATAAAAGATAAATAATAAATTATGTCCCTTAAATCAATTACACCTCTTGCAATGCTCTCAAAATGAGTTTTAACAGAAATAGCAGAAAAGAGATCCGCCCAGAATCCGGAAAGAAAAGATATTATTGCATCTTCTCCTATTATGTAAAAAAGGAAACAAAAGGTGGCAGCGAGAATAAATGCAACTATTTGATTTTTTGTAAACCCTGATAGGAACATTCCGAGTGCTATAAATGTGCATCCGAGAAGAAAAGAGCCGATATAACCCGAGATTGTTCTTCCCCAGTCAAGATTTCCTAAGAAAGACAGAATTATGGGCAGGGGCAAAGTTAAAAGTAATGAAATTCCGAAAAAAGAAATTGCTGCGAGGAATTTTCCGAAGATTATTTCATGAGTTCTCAAAGGTAAGGTAAAGAGGAGTTCTACTGTTCCGAGTTTTTTTTCTTCAGCCCATAATCTCATTGTGATTGCAGGAATAAATATCACAAATATAATAGGGAACATGGAGAATAATGGCCTTAAATCCGCTTCGGGCATCAAAAAGAAACCCCGGAAAAAGAGCCAGAAATTGAGTGCAGTAAACACAATAAGGTAAAGATAACCGATAGTGGAATTAAAATAAGATAAAAACTCTTTTTTAAAAACTGCTTTTACACCCCTCATTTTTGCTCCTCCTTTGTAAGTTCTATGAAAACTTCTTCAAGACCGAGTGACTTTGAATAAAGTTCAAGAATCAGAAAACCGTTTTCATAAGCAAATTTTGCGAATTTTTCTCTCGGGTCGCCGTTTTCTTTTGGTAAAAATTTTCCGTAAACAGCATCCTCTTTACTCATCAACTCAAAAGAGGACACAAAATCTGCTTTTTCAAGTCTCTCCCTTATTTTATTTTCATCGCCTTTTAAGGCAAAACTTATTTCTTTTGCCTTGAATTTCTTTGACAATTCCTCCGGTGTTCCTTCTGCTCTTATTACTCCTCTATGGATTATTATTACCCTTGTTGCAAGCATCTGAACTTCTGGTAAGATGTGAGTTGAAAGTAATATTGTTTTTTCTTTTGAAAGTTCTTTAATCAAGTTTCTTATTTCAATAATTTGAACAGGATCAAGTCCTGTTGTCGGCTCATCCAAAATTAATATTTCAGGATCATGTAAAAGGGCTTGAGCAATTCCGACTCTTTGCCTGTAACCTTTTGATAGTTCTCCTATAGGTTTTTCCCATACTTCTGCAATCTGTGTTTTTTCTATCACTTCTTCCATTTTCTTCTGTGCATCTTCAATTCCTCTTGCTTCTGCGCAAAAGGAAAGATATTCTCTGGGGGTTAAATCGGTATATAAGGGATTGTCCTCAGGAAGATAACCTAATTTCTTTTTGCAATATAACGGTTCCTCAAGAACATTTTTACCGTCAATAAAAACTTCTCCCTTTGTAGGATAGAGAAAACCCGTAATAACCCTTAAAGTTGTAGTCTTACCCGCTCCGTTAGGACCCAGAAAACCCAGAATCTCACCTTTTTCCACATTAAAGGAGATCCCTCTTACAGCAGGGTCTTCTCCGTAATACTTGTAAAGATTTTTGACTTCAATCATTTTATTAAAAAATAAAGAAACGGAGGGTGTGGGACTCGAACCCACAATCCCCTTTTAGGGGATATCGGATTTCAAATCCGACGCCTTAGCCAGTTCGGCCAACCCTCCGTTTTAGGATTATATATTATTATACCAAGTTTAAAAAACTTAATCAAGTCCCTTATAATTAATATTTAAAAAATCAAATTTGAATTAAAAATAAAAAATTTATTAAGGAGGATTTGGGATGAAAAAAATAAAATATGTAAATTTAAAACCGGAAGAAATACCGGATAAATGGTATAATATAATTCCTGACCTTCCTGACCCTCTGCCCGAGCCGAAAGATCCAGAAGAAGGTGAATCCAGAATCAAAAATCTTCCTAAAATGATGGTTGAAGAGTGCTTAAAACAGGAATTTTCAAAAGAAAGATGGATTGAAATTCCCGAAGAATTAAGATTTTATTATATGCAAGCAGGAAGACCGAGACCCCTTTTCAGAGCCTATGCTCTTGAAAAGTATCTTGACACCCCTGCAAAACTTTATTATAAGTCGGAATTTTACAGTCCCACGGGTTCTCATAAGGTAAATACGGCGCTTGCCCAATGTTATTATGCTAAAAAGGAGGGATACAGAAGGGTTGTTACGGAAACAGGAGCAGGACAGTGGGGTTCAGCGCTTTCATATGCAGCAAAACTTATGGATCTTGAATGCACAATATACTGGGTAAGGGCTGTTTACAACTGGAAAAAAGGAAGAAGAACGCTTATGAAAATGTTTGGTGCAGAAGTTTTTCCTTCTCCCTCACCTAACACACAATACGGAAAAAAACTTTATGATCAAAATCCTGAACATCCAGGCTCCCTTGCTATTGCAATATCAGAGGGTCTTGAGGATGCGTATAATCATTCGGATGCTGTATATCTCCTCGGTTCTGTTCTTAATCATGTTCTTCTTCATCAAACAATAATAGGTCTTGAAACGAAAAAACAGTTCGAATATTTTGGTGATTATCCCGATATTATAATCTCGTGTCTGGGAGGGGGTTCAAATTTCGGTGGTTTTGCTCTTCCATTTTATCATGATGTTTTGAAAGAAGGTAAAAAAATTAAATTCATAGCAGCTCAAAGTGAAGTCTCTCCGAATCTTCTCGGAGAATACAAATATGACTTTGCTGACCATGCGGAGATGACTCCTATGCTCAAAATGTATACTCTGGGACACAAAAAAGAAATGGAACCCATCAGAGCGGATGGATTAAGGTATCACGGAGCAGCACCGATTTTAAGTTATTTAAGACACAAAGGACTCCTTGATGTGAAGACCTATCCTAAGGATGAAAAATATGTGTTTGATAAGGCTAAAATATTTGTTCAAACAGAGGGATTCATTCCTGCTCCTGAATCTGCTTACAGTATAGCCTGTGCAATAGATGAAGCACTTAAATGTAAAGAATCGGGAGAAAAAAAGGTAATTGCTTTTAACATTTCAGGACACGGCTTTCTGGATTTGGAGGGATATAAGGAGATATTAGGGATTTAAAATAAATTTATTATCACCTTAAACTTTTGGTAAGTAAGGCTTTAAATATTTGTTATTAATTTCAGCAAGAATGGATTTAGCTACATCATAGCTGGCAGTTTTAATTTTTGTTGAATTTTTTAGGTTTTCTTGGAATTATAACAGGAATAAGCCACTCATCGGAATTTTGTGTCATTTCTTTTATTTGTTTAACATTTACAACGAGAGCATCATGTGTATGTCTTGTATCAATGTCCATTTGGGGATCAGCGTAACATATACCCATATCACTTATAAAAAACAGGGTTGGCTCTTCCCGTGTCACTTTTTCATCTCCAAGAACGTTTATTAGTCTAATATCTCCTGTGCCAGTGAAATTGCTTTTCATGGAAAACTTTATTCCATTTACTTCAATATCGTATCGCGTTTCCTTTAGCCATCTACATTCATAACCTATAGAATTTAATAAAGTACAAAAAAAGAACTCCTAACGCACCTCCTATAAATCTATTTTGACATTGCTAATTCGAACTTAACCTTTTACTTTTAATTTCAGACAACACAGCCATAAGCATAAATTTCAAATTTCAACTTCAATCGGTTGTGAAAGTAAAAAGCCTTGAGCGTATTTAACCCCTATTTTCTTAATTGTCTCAAGTTCTTCCTCCTTCTCTACTCCTTCTGCTATTACGGGTGCATTTATTTTATCCCCGAAATTTAAAACCATCTCAAGCAAATTTTGCTTAACAAGGTCTTTATGAATATTTCGCACAAGAACCATGTCATACTTGAGATAGTTCGGAGATAATTCCGCCAGTGTTTGCAATGAGGTATAACCGACTCCCACATCATCAATTGATATCTCAATACCTTTGTCTTTCAATTTTTTTATATTACTCTTCAAACTTTTAAAATCCCTTATTTCATGCCTTTCAGTAAGTTCTATCACAATTTTTTCACAATTTATTTGGAGTTCATTTATATTTTCAAAAAGCCCTTTTATAAAACCCGATTCTTTCAGTTGAAGAATTTTTGATGAAACATTAATGAATATTTTCTTTTCCTCATTTGAAAGTTTTTTTGATGTTAAAAGTGCTTTCCATCTGCAGAGGTTTTCAAGATTTTCAAGTTCATCCAATTCATCTGCAACCGTAAAAAGTGCAGTGGGCATCTCTAATTCTGTTCCCTTAGGACCTCTTGCAAGTGCTTCATAACCGTATATAATCTTACCGTCCGTGATCCTGTATATAGGTTGATACACCATTCTTATCTCTCCCTTTTTTAATATCCTTCTGAACAATGATTTTATATTAATTCTCATTCTTGTTTCAGCCTTCAGATGTTCAAGTTTTACATTGTTTATCATTTCATAAATACTTCTCTCTGTCCTCTTCAAAGGGTCATAAGATATTTTCTTTACCGTGATTTCAAAAGGTGCAGGGATTTGTTTTGATATTTCTGTCCTTAATATTTCTTTTAATTTTTTAGTCGGATGCGATGACGGAAAAGCAATACATATTAAGCTTGAAAACGGCTCTGACACAAATATTAAGGGATTTTCAAACGGAGAAAATTCCTTATCTATAAAACTTTTCAGGTAATCAGCCATTCCTTTTATCCATGTATCAAAAACATCGAAACCGAATTCTTCCTCATATAAAGAGCTCTCTATAATTTGCAGGAAGAGGATGTTTACTTCTTTTTCTTTTTCAATTCTGTCTTTAAGTTTGGAAAGAACATCCATTAATGTGGGGAGTCCTGTAAGTTCGTCTCTCATAATTTTTCAAAGATTTCTTTTACCCTTCTTTTCAGTCCATCAGGTTCAAAAGGTTTCACAATATAAGCAACTGCCCCTTCCTTTATAGCTTTGAGCATATCCTGGGGCTCTTTCAAGATTGAAAAGATAGCAACCGGGATTTCTTTATCCTTTAGAAAAGTCTTGAACTCCCTGAAAAGTTCCCATCCATCCTTTTCCGGAAGGATTATATCAAGAAGAATAAGATCAAAATTCTGATCATTTTTAAGGATCTCCATAGCTTCTGAAGGAGTGAGTGCTTTAGCTATTTCATATTCATCACATAAAATTTCCTCAACCAAAGAAACTATATCTGCTTCGTCATCAATCACTAATATTCTTTTTTTATATTCCATTTTTTACCTCCGTTTTGAATTGCATTTTTAATTGTAAGATAAATCCTTCATTAACTCAAAATGTTTTTGAATTTTAAGCATTTTATTCTATAAAATTATGCTTTAATAATAATCTACAAGGAGGTTGGAAAATGGCAAAAAAAATTGAAATAAGATGGCATGGGAGAGGCGGGATGGGAGTAAAAACAGCAGCCCTGCTCTTAGGAGAAGCTTTTATAGATGAGGGAAGGTATGCACAGGCTTTTCCGGAATACGGACCCGAAAGGAGGGGAGCTCCGGTTGTTGCTTTTACAAGGATAAGTGATAAAGAGATTAAAGGGCATTACGGAATCAGAAGTCCTGATGTGGTTGTGGTTCTTGACCCGACGCTTATTGAAAGCCCACGTGTTAAAGAGGGAATCACGGAAAAGACAAAAATTATTGTCAATACTTCCCTTCCGCCTGATGAAATAAAAAAGAAATTGAAAATTAACTGTGATATCAGGACCATAGACGCATCTGGAATATCCGAAAGGATTTTCGGTAAAAACTTCCCGAATACTCCCATGCTCGGAGCACTTATGAAGGTAGTTGACTTACTCCCCTTTGACAGGTTTATATCCTCAATTGAAAAAAGACTGAAAGCAAAATTTAAAGGAGATCTTATTAAAAAGAACATAGAAGCGATTAAAAAAGCCTATGAGGAAGTAAAATGAAATTAAAAAATTGGAAAGAATTGCCGGAAGGTGCAATTATAAAAAATACTCCCACTTCTCCGGAATTCAAAACCGGAGAGTGGAAGACAAAGGAACCTTATTATCATGCTGAGAAATGCACACATTGTCTTTTATGCTGGCTTTATTGTCCTGATTCCGTAATTACAGTTAAAAATAAAAAGATTGACGTTTTTCTTCTTGAATATTGTAAGGGATGCGGAATATGTGCAAAGATATGTCCTGTTAATGCAATAGAAATGAGGGAGGTCGAATTGTGAAATTAAAAAATCTTAAAAAACTTGCTCTTACAGGTAATGAAGCAGCCGCGTACGCAATGAAGCAGATTAACCCGGATGTTGTGGCTGCCTATCCTATCACTCCTTCTACCGAAATCGTCCAGATTTTTTCAAAATATGTTGCTGACGGAGAAGTTGATACCGAATTTGTGCCCGTTGAATCAGAGCATTCTGCTATGTCTGTATGTATAGGAGCATCTGCTGCAGGAGCACGGGTCATGACAGCGACTGCCTCTCAAGGTCTTGCATTAATGCATGAAATGCTTTATATTGCATCGTCATTAAGACTACCCATAGTGATGGTTGTAGGAAATCGTGCCCTTTCTGCTCCGATTAACATTCATGCGGACCATTCTGATGCGATGGGTTCAAGGGATTCCGGATGGATGCAAATGTTTTGTGAAAATCCGAATGAAGTCTATCATACTGTTATAATGGCTGTTAAAATTGCAGAAAAGGCAAACTTGCCTTGTATGGTTGAAATGGATGGATTTATTACAACTCATGAGATGGAGATGGTTGAAACCTTGGATGATAAAGAAGTTCAGGAATTTGTAAAAAAAAGAATCCCCCTTTATTCTGTATTGAATGTAGAAGAACCCATAACTATCGGAGCCCTTGATCTTTTTGATTATTATTTTGAACATAAAAGAGGACAGGTGGAAGCGGTTTTCAAAGCAAAAAAGATAATATCCGAGGTTGTCAAGGAATACAATACAAAATTCGGTTTTAATTTTCCGGATTTTGTTGAAGAATATGAAACAGAAGATGCGGAGATATGTGTTGTTGCTATGTCGTCTGCTGCAGGAACCCTTAAAGAAGCGATAGATTTAAAAAGAGAAAGCGGGATAAAAATCGGGCTGATAAGAATAAAGACTTTTCGTCCTTTCCCTTATGAAATTTTGAGGGAAAGGCTCAGAAAATTTAAAGCAGTGGGTGTAATGGACAGGGCAGAAACCATGAGTACCCTTGGAGGACCGCTCTCCATAGAGATAAAGGCTTCCCTTTATCCACTTGATAAGAAACCCGTTATTCAAAATTTTATTTTCGGCCTTGGAGGAAGGGAATTCTCTCTGGAAGATGCTTTTCATGTAATTGAAATTATTGAGAATATAAAAAAGGGTAAAAAATATGATGATGTCCTTTATATAGGCATAAGAGAATAAGGAGAAAAAAATGAAAAAAAATTTTATTTCCCTTAAAGAGCTTTCGGAAAGAAATATAGGACTTGCTCCCGGGCACAGGGCATGTGCGGGTTGCCCTTTTCCCTCAATTGTCAGGATGGTTTTAAGTGCATCGGACAATCCTGTTGTTGTGGCAAATGCAACGGGTTGTCTTGAAGTTACCAGCACTATCTTTCCTTATTCAGCCTGGCCTGTTCCTTGGATTCATTCGGCATTTGAGAATGTTGCAGCAACAATTGCAGGAATTGAGACTGCTTTTCGTGTGTTCAAAAAAAGAGGCATTATTCCGGAAAATAAAAAAATTAACTTCATTGCATTCGGAGGCGATGGAGCAACTTATGATATCGGACTTCAGGCATTATCAGGTGCAATTGAGAGAGGGCACAATTTTCTTTATATTCTTTATGACAATCAGGCATATATGAACACAGGCATACAGAGGTCCTCTGCTACTCCTTTCGGAGCAAACACAACAACCTCTCCTGCAGGTAAGGTCATTCCGGGTAAATTGCAGGACCGCAAAGATATAACCGAAATAATTGCTGCACACGGAACCCCTTATGTTGCTCAGGCTTCTCCTTCACATTTTTATGACTTTATAAGTAAAATAAGAAAAGCTTTTGAGATTAAGGGACCAAAATTTATTGCTGTTTTATCTCCCTGTGTTCCGGGATGGGGATATAGAGAAAATGAGTCAATTGAAATTGCAAAACTTGCTGTTGAGACCTGTTTTTGGCCACTTTATGAAATTGAACACGGAGTTTATAAATTGACTTACAAACCTGCAAAAAAATTACCTGTAAGGATATGGCTTGAAAAGCAGGAGAGGTTTAAACACCTTATTAATAGAGAGGAATTAATTACAGAAATCCAGAAAAAAGTTGATGAAAAATGGGAAAGACTTTTAAATCTTGACGGAAAGAAAATTTTTTAAATCACCGCGGAGTTTGTAGAACCCGTTTTCCTTACGACAAGGTAAATGAATTGCTTCTGGACTCCAAGAGACGTTCTCTGGATTCAAACATATAGGAGCCGCATCCTTTAGGTAAATAATCCTCTATCTCTCATTCTTTGATTCAGGTTCAGTAACAGGTACATGTTATATTTATCCGAGAGTTTACCTGACAGAAAAAATTTTCATTAAAATTTAAAAATGAACAACATAAGGTTCAAATCCGAAAAATTTAAGGAGGTTTTAAAATGAGATGGATGGTTTTGGTTTTTTTGATGGGAGGTGTAATAAAAGGGCAGGAAATACCACCATGGAAAAGAAGGAACGACAAAGAAAAGAGAAAAGCAATAGAATATTTAATTTCAGACTTAATTACTAAAACAGAAATCGTATTTATAGGGAGAGTTA
>JAJRUZ010000050.1 GCA_024277525.1 Caldifarciminota bacterium
AAGGAAAGAAGTTGAGTTTAGGGGTGAAAAGGATAAAAATATGTTGTGAAAAATTGAAAGAAAAGTTGGTGAAATTATTTTTTGTATATTCTAAAAAACTTTATTTTCGGATTTTATTTTCTAAATCTCAATTTTCGGACAGCCTGAAGAACCTCTCCTGTGATAAAGCTTCCCTCGCCTGCTATTCCGGCAATCCTTATTCCAATATCCTTTTTCAAAGTTTTACCTCCTTTTAATTTTGTAATTTGTAAAAAATTAAATAAATATATAATAACTTTATAAAAACAGAATTTCAAGTCTTCTTTTAGGAATTTATAAAAATCTGTCACAAGAGTCTGATACAAATTTCAGATAAAGGACTATTTTTTGATATAAATTTTCAATTCCCTTTCCACATACGCTGCGAAGACACCTGTAATATCATCCCTTTTATAATTTGACTCCCTTTTTAAATTCCACTTATAAAGGTCTTCGTTTTCTGCAAATAGATAAATTGTATATTCACCTTCCATATTAAAAAGCCCCTCCCTTCTGAAAAGGTCAAGAAATGTGTCCGGCGAGAAAAGTGTTATAAAGGAATCAAGAGGATTTTTAAGATATATAACATAAAATTTTGCATTTTTACTTTTTGTCCATAAAAGAAGTTCATTGCTCGGAACATTTATTGTATCATTATTTTGAGGATAAATTATATTAAAGGCACCGGGAACCTCCGTTACTGCAAGCAAGGATTTTGAATCAGGGAAATTTACTTTCAGTGTGCACTTTATATCAGCTGGGACTTCAAAGGTATCCGCATAAATCAAATATTTATTACCCTCTTCATCATTTGCCATTTTTTCCTTTAATATGAATTCATTATTTAAAAATCTTATCTTAACATCTGCCCCGTGTAATCCCTCTCCTGCTCTTTCATCAGGAGAATAAACCCTGTCAACATAGATATATTGCTCAACTGCCTCTCCTGTTGACTTCATAACTCCCCATACAACATAATCGGGGATATTTGCTTCGGTTGAAGTTTTTTTACAGGAAAGTAAAAACAAAAAAATAAGGATATTTAGAATAAATGAAAATGTTATGTCATAAAATTTTTTGTAGCGGCGTGATTTATCACGCAATAAAAAACATATTAATTGTCGCATAAATGCGACCGCTATATAAATTGTATTTCGCTCACCACTATCCGAAAAATAAAAACCATTCATTTTCAAAACCTTATCTTAATTTCAAAACTCGGAACAATGGGTAACTGATATATTGTCTTTCTCTGCGGTGGCTCTGTGTCATAATCATAGTAATACATCAGAACATTTTTTCTGTTATAGACATTTATAATATTTAAGGAAATTTCGCCTTTTACACTTTTTATTCTGAAACTCTTCGTAAAAGAAATATCAAGGCGATGATAGGGAGGAAATCTTAAAAAATAGGGAGAAGATTCTATCTCCTCCCAGTTTTCCTCGGAATAATGTCCCGGAATCGGAGGATAGAAAAACCTGTATCTGCCTGCAACACCTGTATACGGGTCACCCGTTGTATAAACAAATCTTAAACCAGTTTCAATGCCCCAGAATATCTTATAAAAAATATTAAAGGAAAAATTAAAGGTTTTATCCCATCTTAAAGGATGATATGCATTATCATTATCAAATTTACCTATAACTTTTAAAACCGTAAGTGTCAGATTGCCTCTCAATTTCCCGAATGTTTTTTCAAGAAAAGTATCAAAACCATAACTTTCGCCCTTTCCTTTTAAAAAAAGTGTTTTATCAGGATTAAGAGGGTCATAATTTTCAAATTCATAATCAAGTATGTAATTATATTTTTTATAAAAAATTTCTAAATCAAATCTCCCCCATTCAGGAAGATATGAAATCCCTGTTACATAATGATATGCATTCATGGGTTTCCATCCATTAAAGACAGTTACCCAGTAATAGAAACTTGAAAAAATTTCGGAATAGGCTACGGACACAAGATGCTGATTATAACTTCCCCATCCGAATTTAAGAGCAAGGTTTTCCTTTAAAAAATATTTCAAATTCAACCTGGGTTCAATCCTGAAATTTTCGGTATTTCTTTCCGGTCTTTCCTTTATTCTTAAATAAAAATAAGACAGTCTTATTCCGGGTCTTATTATTAATTTTTTAATTTTAAATCTGAAATCAAGAAAAGAAATAAAATGATGAGGACTTCCTTTATCAAGTTGTTTTATTCCCAGTATATCATAATCATACTTACCCTCATAATGATTATACTCAATTCCTATGGTTTTATCAAAACCTCCTTTAAAATTTCCCTTCCATCTGAAACCCGTAATTGAAACGGGATTCCACATTTTTATCCAGTCGTCTATTCTGAAAAAACTCCAGAAAGAGGAAACAAAAAATGTAAACTCATGGAGATTATTTTTATGTATTAAAAAATTTCTGAGAGAAAAACCATCATTTCCCCATTTCAAAAATATGTCATTTTCTTTATTGTAAAAGAGGTCCCTGCTTATAACATAGGAAATCTTTATTCTGTATGAGGGACTGACCGTAACCTGGTATGATGAGAGAATATCCCAGAAATGATATGGGAATTTATAATCCTTATTTATAAGAGGCAAAAATTTATCAAAATATGTTCTTCTTGCCGAAATAAGGAAGTTTCCTTTTAAAAGGGGACCTTCTGTTAAAAAATGGGATGAAATTGCTCCCACAGAAATTTCATTTCTGATTCTTTCCTTATTACCCGATTTGATTTCGGCATATAAAAGGGATGAAAGAACCCCTCCGTATTCTGCGGGATAGGCTCCCCTGAAAAATTCATACCTTGATATTGCACTTAAATCAAAGACAGAAAATATACCTCCCAGGTGATAGGGATTATAAAGGGGTATTCCGTCAATAAGTGTTAAGTTTTCCTGAGGCGAGCCACCCCTGACAGATACCCTTCCCGAAATATCCGCAACCTGAATCACTCCTGGAAGTGTGCTTATTGTTCTTAAAAGGTCTCCTTCTAAAAATTTAGGGGCAAATTTAAAAGCGCTCGTTTCCATTTTTAAAGAAGAAATTGCCTCCTCTTCAAATTCTTTTCTTCTTGCATAAATAACTATTTTTTAAACCTCTATTTCGCTTTGCTTTAAAAACACATTCAGTATTTTATTTTCATTTTCCTCTATCTTAATTCTTTCACATTTCTCTTCATATCCCACAATCTTAAAGCAAATTGTGTATTCACCTTCAGGAATTCTTGAGATCACATAGAATCCTTTATCATCTGTAAAAGAACCCTTATTTATTTCTTTCAAATAAACCATCACATAGGGAAGGGGTTCATTTGTTTTTGAATTCCTTACATATCCTGAAACCGAGGCAAGGTTTAAAATCAGAAATAAAAGCATAAATATTTTATATTATATAACAGTTTTACGGTAAACCGCACCGCCGTGAATTTAAAAATAGTATGATTAACTTTAAAAAATTTATTGAAAAATACAAGGTATTAAAGTGTTTCAGTAAATGTCGGAATGGCAAAACTGTTTTTAAAACTTTTCTAAATTCAAAGATAAACAAAAATTCATAGAAAAAAAATCTAAAATAATTTGAAACATTTTGAAAATTTTGTTAAAATTAAAAAAGGAGGAAAATTATGAAGTTTTTAAAAATATTATCTTTTATGGGAATAACCGCGACACTTTTATATGCGGGTGGCGAAAGAATTTGGGATGTGTGGGAAGTCAAATATAAGCCTGTTCTTATACAAAAAATAAGACCTAAATATCCCGAAGTTGCAAAAAAGAAAAGAATCGAAGGAGAGGTTCGTGTTTCTATTATAGTGAATGAAAAAGGTGAGGTAGAATCAGCAAAAATAGTTGCAAGCAGTAATCCCATTTTCAACAAAGCCTGCCTGGAAGCGGTATACAAATTTAAATTCAAGCCCGGGAGAATAGGAAATAAAAATGTAAAAGTTAAATTGCTCATTCCTTTTATATTTAAAATAGCGAAGTGAATAATGCATATTTTGAATGTAATTATAATATTTTCTTTAATCCGTTTTCCCGAAAATCCTAATTTATCAAGATATTGGGCTTCTGTGGG
Source organism: Caldifarciminota bacterium (assembly GCA_024277525.1). GTDB lineage: Bacteria > Hydrothermota > Hydrothermia > Hydrothermales > JAJRUZ01 > JAJRUZ01. Next base: position 4,089 of record JAJRUZ010000050.1, read on the forward strand.
TTTCGGTTTTGCGGAAGCAGGAAGTTTTGAAGCATCCGAAGGTCAAGGAATAAATGCTGTTTTTTCTTTATCATATAATCGTGAAGAAAAGGTATGTTCCCTTCGCTTAGCCTCTATATCGGAATTTCAATTAGGGATATTTCAACCTTTAAAGATTCCATCCGAAAACATATGGGATATCGGCGTTCTCTTGGGAAAAAACGAAAAAATAAAATACGGATTTTTATGCTTTTCTGTGGGCGTGTCTGTGATCGGCGGTATAAAACGGGGTAAACTTTTATATAAAAAAACAAGTATATGGGGAGGAAAGGAATATTATGAAAAAATTGAATTTATGAATATCGGAATTCCCGTAGAATTCCAGATATTTTTCACTCCCTCAAAGTTCGCCGGCTTAGGGATATACGGATTCGGAAATTTTAATCCAGAAGGGTCGTTTCTGGGTCTTTCTTTATCTTTCATAATCGGAAAAATAAGATAAAAACCATAACCGGATTTATTCTCCGAATTATTGCACTTTTTTCTTTAATTTAATTAAAATTAATTATGAAAAGTATGTTAATTATTTTGTTTTTTACGCAATTAAATTTCGTAAAAAATGAAGCAGTAGTCATATATGAAAGGGAATTTGAAAGAAATGTAATTAATTCCGTCCTATTAAAGAATTATGAAATCTCTTATCAAAGCAAATATTTACCCTTCATTGTGGTAAGATTCAACGAGAAAAGAAAAGATATAAATGAAGTAATTAAAGAATTGTCAAATATAAAAGGGGTTAAAAAAGTAACGAGAAATGCAATTTTAAAACCTTTTGCAGTCCCTAATGACCCCCTTTATTATCTTCAGTGGCATTTTAAGAAAATAGGAATGGAAAATGCCTGGGATTTCGGTTTCGGAAGCCAAAATGTGAAAGTTGCTGTGCTTGACGATGGTTTCGCATACAGAAACGGTCCTATACCTTCTTATGAAAGTGATGAAGTGATCAGTTCAGATGGCAGATATCATATGGCACCTGACCTTGAAAATATAAATGTTATTGCAACTTATGATTTCATCCACGGAGATTCTTTTCCTGATCCTTCATCTCCTCACGGAACACATGTACTCGGAACGATTGCTCAAACCACAAATAATTTTTATGGAGTAGCGGGAATTTCTCCTGATGTTTCCTTAATTCTTGTGCAAGTTTTGGGTCCGACAGGTGGAACAGCCTCTCAAATTGCTGATGGGATTGCTTTTGCAATTAATAAAGGAGCAAAAGTTATGAACATGAGTCTCGGAGGACCACCGGGTGATTCGTCGGGAATGACTGTCCTGCATCTCGCTATAAAGGAGGCTTATTCAAAAGGTGCATTAATTTTATGTGCTGCAGGAAATAGCGGGGTCTCCGAACTCTCATATCCTGCAGGGTTCAAAGAAGCAGTTGCAGTAGGGGCAACGGATTATAATGATTCTTTAACCTGGTATTCCCAATACGGAGAGGGATTGGAAATTGTTGCTCCGGGAGGAGACCTTAATGTGGATGCAAACGGAGATGGAAATCCGGACGGAGTTCTTCAAAATACCTGCTATGAATCAGGAGGTAAACCCATCGTTGATTCTTTTTATTTTTTCCTATTACAAGGAACTTCAATGGCAACCCCTCATGTAACGGGTGTTGTAGCACTTTGCCTTTCCCAAGACTCAATGCTTACAAATCTTGATTTGAGGATAATTATTACAGGCACAGCATTTGACCTCGGAGAAAAGGGATATGATTTGAGATACGGTTTCGGAAGAATAGACGCATTTAAGGCGGTTTCTTTCAGTGCACAATCACAATATGTTGTGTATCCAGGAGATGCGGATGCAAACGGAGTTGTGGATGAAAGGGATATAATACCGATCGGACTTTATTTCGGCATAACAGGACCTGCAAGAAATGCAGGAACAAATTTTGAACCACAATTGGCTGAAAAATGGCTACCCAGAATGGCAACTTTTGCTGACTGTAACGGTGACGGAATAATTGATGAAAGAGATGTGTTAACCGTAGGGAAAAATTTCGGACTAACCTATACCTCAAATTATTTTACAAATTCTTTTTATCTTAATTTACCGGAAATTCAGGAAAAAAAGAATAATTTTTATCTGATTTATAACTCTACCAATAATTTTAAAATAAAAAAACTACTTACCCGAATTCTTAATCTGGAAGTTAAAAAGGATGAAACCACCCCAAAATTTTCCATATTTGATAAGAAAATCAAAATAAAGGGATATAAATACAGTATATTTGATATTGCAGGTAGAAAGATAATTCAGAACACAACCCTGCTTCAAAACAAAGGCATTTATTTCCTTATTTATAAAAAAGGAGATAAAAAAATTAAAATTAAAAAAATTATCTTAAAATGAAAAAATTATTGATATTTTTCATAATAGCATTTATCTCATGCAAAAAGAAGCCGGAAGTATTTTTAAAAGTGGAATATGCAGGTGATTTTAAAACAATTCTGTCATTTGAAGTGAAAAATCCGGAAAATGTTGATTATTTTGTTATGGAAAGAAACGATAATATAAGTGATTTTCCATTTAAATTCTCCATCGATAAAGATGTAAGAAAATTTACAGACACAACGGTTACCCCTGAATTTAATTATAATTACGAAATAAAAGCATTTTACGGTTCTGATTTTGTAAGTTCCTCTGTAAGTTTGAAAACTGCTTTTCCGGATGGATATTACTTTGTTATTTCACCTTTGAGTGCAAAAATAAAAACAGATAAGAAATTTTCTTGCAATTTAAATATTTATAATATTTCAGATTTATTCGGCGTTTCTTTCAGAATGTATTATAATTCGGATGTTTTAAGAATAGACAGTTTAAAAAAAGGAGATATTTGGGATTCGGATGATTTGTTCTTTACAAGAATTAAAGAAGATACTTTAATAGTCGCAATATCAAAACAAAGGGGAGAAGAACCTTTTTCAGGTTCTGGTAGCATCATTAAGGTTTACTTTACTTCTGTTTTAAATGGAGAATCTTATCTTATAATTTCTAAACTTTTTTTGAATGACAGTAGCGGAATTTATTTACCGCGTCCGGAAGTTAAGAATTCCTTTATAGAAGTGAAATAACTTATAATTTTAACCTTAAAAAAGGAGGTGAAATGAAATTATTTGTTTTCGGGCTTGATGGTGTTCCTTTTAATTTTTTTGAAAATGAATTAAAAGATAAAGTTCCGAATATAAAAAAACTGATAGAAAACTCGCAATATGGAATTCTTAAAAGTATAACGCCTCCAATTACTGTTCCTGCATGGATTTGTATGCTTTCAGGTAAAACTCCGGGAGACCTCGGAATTTACGGATTCAGGAACAGGAAACCGGATGAGTATAAACTTTCTGTTACAACTTCTTACAGTTTAAAAACAGATACGGTTCTTGAAATACTTTCAAAAAAAGAAAAAAAGATCATCGCGATCGGCATACCTCCATCTTATCCTCCAAAACCGATAAACGGCATAAGAATCTCCTGTTTTTTAACACCCGGTGCCCAAAGTGAATACACTTATCCGAAAAATATTAAGAAAGAAATAGAGGAGAAATTCGGAGAATATATATTTGATGTAAGAGGATTCAGGACAGAAGATAAAGAATGGCTCAAAAAAGAAATTTTCAAATTAACGGACCAGAGGTTTGAAATAGTTAAATATTTTTTAAAAAATAAGGAATGGGATTTATTTTTCTTTATTGAGATGGGAACCGACCGTATTCATCACGGATTCTGGAGATTTTTTGACAAAAATCATAAATTGTATGAAAAAGGCAATGAATATGAAAATGTAATCCCTGAATATTATGGATTTATTGATAAAAAAGTAGGGGAAATTCTGGATGAACTACCAGAAGATACTTGGATTTTGATTGTCTCTGATCACGGAGCAAAAAGACTCGAAGGTTGTATTGCGGTAAATGAACTTTTAATTAAAGAAGGATATCTAAGCCTGAAAAGTTATCCTGACAAACAGATGAGGCTGGAACCCGAAATGATTGATTTTAAAAATACCTATGCTTATGGTGAAGGAGGGTATTATGCAAGGGTTTTCTTGAATGTAAAAGGCAGGGATAAAGAAGGCAAAATTGATAAAAATGATTATGAAAAAGTAAGGAGAGAATTAAAAGAAATTTTTGAAGGTTTGAAAAATGAGGAAGGTAAAGATATGGGAACAAAGGCATACTATCCCGAAGAAATTTATCCGGAAGTAAAGGGATTTCCTCCTGATTTAATTGTTATTTTTGGAGATCTTAATTACAGAAGTGTCGGTTCGGTTGGGATAAACAAAATTTTTACCCTTGAGAATGACACAGGACCGGATGATGCAAATCATTCCTATGAAGGTATTTATGTTTTGAAAGACCCTGATAATACTTTAAAGGGAAGAAAAGATGTAGATATCTATGATATTGCGGAAACTATTTTAAAAATTTTTAATGAGAATGCGGAAGAACTCCGAATAAATCGCGGAAAATCTCTAATTTGATTTGGAAGAAAAACCGAAATTAAGATATTTTGATATAATACCTTATAAGAATGGCTTTTTAATAAAAGACCCCCTTTCAATCTCTCGGGAGATGTTTTTCTCAAAAGATGCTTTTTTACTTTTATCCTTGATAGACGGAGAAAGCACGATAGATGAAATAAAAATAAAATACCTAAAAAATACGGGTATTCTTCTTTCGGATACGGAAATATTGAGTTTTATATCCGAACTTGACAAAAACTATCTTTTGCATAATGAAAGATTTTTAAGAAGAATAGAGGAAGAAAAAAAGAAAATTGAAAATTTAACATATAAAGAAATAATACCTTATTTTGATATGGATAAATTAAAAAATATTTTTAAAGAATCACCGGAAATTCCTGATGCAAAGAATATAAAGGGCATTATAATGCCCCATATAGATATCAAAGCAGGAATTGAAATTTATAAAAAGGTGTTTTCATACCTTAAAAGTATAAAAAAGAAAATTTTTTTCATACTCGGAGTCCCGCATTTTTGGAATGAAAAGATTTTTTCAATATTTTCGAAAAATCTTAAAATAGAAAACAAAATAATTGAAGTTGACGAAAATTTAATTAATAAAATCAAAAGCAAATTTGATTATGAAATCACGGATGATTATTTTGCTTATAAAAATGAGCATTCGGTTGAATTTCCGGTTTTATTCATAAGTTTTCTGAACGAAAAGAAATTTGTAATTCCCTCACTTGTTGGAAATTCCGATAAAAATGTATTAAAAGAGATAGCAAACAAAATTTTTGAAGGTATTAAAGATAAAACAGAAGAGATTTTTATAATATCAAGTATTGATTTAAGTCATGTCGGAAGAAAATTCGGAGACGAAGGGAGTTTTGATACCTATGAAATTGATAAGACATATATAAATTATCTTGAGAATTTAGAAAACGACAACGCCTTTGATTTTCTTGAAAAAAATAATAACTTCACAAAAATTGACGGTAAAAATACAAATTTTATTTTTTTGGAATTAATAAAATATATGGGTTCCAAAAAAGGAAAGTTAGTTGATTATAAAAGGTATTATGAAAATATCACGGATTCCACAGTAAGTTTTGCTTTAATTATCTATGAATGACTTTCTATAATAATAGAATTCCCTTCCCTCCCTTTTTTCTCTCAATATATTTCCCTTTTTTATTTCTTTTTCCAACATTTCCTTTAAAACATTTTCCTCAATGCAAGTTAATTTTTTTATTTCTTCAAACTCATAAGGTCTTCTTTTTATTGCTTCTATTATTTCTTCAAATTTCTCTATTTTTTTATCTTCCGAGAGAGAAGGAAGATATGTTATCTCTGCTCCTTCATGTATCTTTTTTGCAAAGTTGATTATTTTCTTGTATTTCGGCACTTTTACCCATTTCTCTGCAGGAGGTCTTACAGGTACATTTATAAACATTCTATCAGGTTTTAATTATTCTATAAATTTTTTAAGTCCTTTTATATTTTTTTCATCATCATTTATGTCCTCTATATACATTATCTCAAGATAATACTCTCCTTTAAATTCTTCCCTCATTTTCAAAAGTCCTTCCTTTATTTCCTCAAATTTTATTTCAGGATGGGGACGGTTTATTTTCAAAAATGTCTCTTCTGTTCCTGCGTCAAGGGAAGGAGAAAAAATATCTATATTTTGTATTTCTTTTCTTATTTCTTTTTTATGAAGAAAAGGGGCATGGGTTAATAAACATAGTTTTTTATCCGGAAATATATTTTTAATCAAATCAACCATCTCTCCGAGTCGTGAATATAAAAGGGGTTCTCCTGAGCCAGAGAATGTTATCACATCAAATTCAAATCTTTTAACAGCAATCTTTAATTCTTTTATTACATCATTGAACGGAACATACTCTTTTCTTTCGTTTGTTAATCTGTGTGTTCTTCCGAGTTGACAGAAAACACAATTGAAATTACAAGTTTTAAAAGGTAAAAGGTCAATACCGAGTGATTTCCCGAATCTTCTTGAATTAACTGGTCCGTAAATGTATTTGAATTTCATTTTTAATTATAAATGATTTATGTCGCAATAAACCCGTTTTTATCCGACTATTTTTATAAATGCCTCTTCAAGGGAGTCAGAGTCCGTATATTTTTTTAATTTTTCGGGATTATCCTCTTTGAATAATTTTCCATTAAAAAGTATCCCGACCCTATCGCATATTTCTTCTGCAAAGGATAATGAATGGGTTGCAAGTAAAATAGATTTGCCTTTTTCTTTTCTTTCTTTTAAATGTTTTTTAAACCTGTAAACAGAAACAGGGTCAAGTGCAACAAGAGGCTCATCTATTATTAAAAGTAAAGGGTCATGTAACAATGCGGACACGATCGATATCTTCTGTCTCATACCGTGAGAATAAAATCTTGATTGGGTATCAATCCACGAATTCATTCCGAATAGTTCTGAATAAAAATTTATTTTATTTTTTATCTCTTTTTCTCCGTCCATTTTATAGAGTTTTGCCACATATAAAAGATGTTCATAGCCTGAAAGATAAGGGTAAACAAAAGGTGAATCAGGTATAAAACCTATGAATTTTTTATAATCTTCAAATCTCTCTTTTATTCTTTTTCCTTTAAAAACTATTTCCCCCTGGTCAGGAATCAGAAGTCCCATTATTATTTTTAAAGTTGTTGTCTTTCCTGAACCGTTCGGTCCTATAAGTCCGTAAATTTCTCCTTCTTTTATATTCAAATCAAGGGGACCGAGTGTAAAATTTTCAAATTTTTTAATTATTCCGGAAAGCCTCAGGAGAGTCATTTATAAGCTTTATTTTTTATCAAATTTCACTCAATCTCGATTACCTCAATTTTTATATTTCCGACAACCGCCATTACATCTGCCTGCTTTTCAATACCTCCTAAGCGAAGCATTATATGTAAAGGATCAGCAGGAAATTGGGCAAATGTAGGATCAGCAAACACCCATTCTCCGTTAAGATAAACAGCATCCCATGCATGGTAGTAGAAATAGCCCTCGGTATAAACAAGACCCACCGCAATCCTTGTAGGAATTTTTAATGCTCTTGTAGCAGCAGCATATAAAACCGCATGCTCATTACAATCCCCCTTTTTCATTTTTAAAACATCAAGCGCAGAGGGAAAAGAAACAACAGGAGATTTTTCAAGATAATTATACACATAAATTGATAAACTCTTTGCAATCTTTGCATAATCTTTGAAATTGCCTGCTCCTTTTTTAGCAAATTCAATTATCTCAGGTGCATCACTTTGAATAAAAGGGTCGGGTTTTATATACTTTGAAACACCTGCGGTATCAATCTCTTCTACTTCTCCCACTGATGGTTTTATAACCTCTATTATTGCGTAATTATTACCCCTTTCAATCAATTTTTGCCCTGCAAATTCAAGGTCAAGCAGGGAAGTGTTGATATTGTCAAGCCTGTAAACAACCTTTTTATATTCATCCCTTTTAAGTTCGTCTATTTCCTTACCTTCAGGTTTGACTGCAAATTTCAACAAAATATTAAGCGGCTTTCCCTCCATGGTGATTGCTTCTTCTTTTGTTTCTCTCAAAAAAACCATTCTCGGTGGAGTTTCCTCTTTCAATATTCCTTTATCATCAGCCCACACATCCGTTATTATACCTCCTGCTGTAATTCTGTAATGTTTTGCCTTGACCTTCCTGTTTTTGTAATCTACCTCTTCCTCTCCTATGTAATACACTTTTCCCTGTTCCATTTTAAATGTTGTGGGATCAAAATATGGAAATGTTTTTTCTTCTTTAAGTTTTCCTTCTTCAATCAGTCTCTCCACAGTAAGCGGGAGCTGGGCTATGCCTTTTGCCTCCAGGGTCAATTCCCTTTTAAATTCAGGAGTTTCCATCACGAGATATAATTTTTCATCCTTAAATTCACCTTTTATTTTTATCTTTTGTTGTAATGATTCAAGAATAAAGTCAAAATTTTTCGGAACATAATTTTCATCCGTGTTTACAATCGTAGTTGCAAATACTTCCTGTTCCTTTTCAAGTTGAATGACTTTAAGATACATTTTTTGATAAATCTCTCTCCTTTTGCCGATTTTTCTGATTTTTGTGTAAGAATATCCAACTTTTTTGTTATCAATATATATTCCCATCCAACTTTCTTTTTTAGTTTCTATACCCGGTAAGACCTCTTCCCCCGGAACTTTTTCAAGTTCTTTCTCGGTTATAACTACCTTTTCCTGTCCGGGTTTTATATATATTATGAGGAGAAAGAAAAAGATAATGAATATGATGAATATAAGAATTAACCTTCTTCCACCCATTTTGCTTTCCTTTTTGAAAGAAATGCATCTATTCCTTCTTTGGGTTCGCCTGTTGAAAATACGAGCCCGAAACTTTCTGCTTCATAACCGGTTGCAGTAGAAAAGGTTGAATCAATGCCCCTGTTGATAACGGATTTCACAAGCCTTATAGCAGAAGGACCCATTTCAAGTATTCTTTTAACAAGATTTTCTGCTTCTTCCAGGTGTTTACCGTCCTCTGTAAGAACTTCTGCAAATCCCCATTCATATGCTTTTTCACCGGAGATTGATTCTCCTGTATAAATCATCCATTTTGCCTTTCCTATTCCGATTAATCTTGAAAGTCTCTGGGTACCTGCAAAGCCCGGTATTAATCCCAGCCTTACTTCAGGTTGTCCTATTTGAGCAGATTTTGTAACAACCCTTATATCACAGGCAAGAGCAAGTTCACATCCGCCTCCCAGAGCGTATCCGTGTATTGCAGCTATAACAGGAATTTCAGCATTTTCAATATTTTGAAGAACCCTCTGACCGTTCATAGCAAACTCCCTTGCCTCAATTGAGGAAAACTCCTTCATAACTTTTATATCCGCACCAGCACAAAAGGACTTCCCTTCACCCGTAAGAATAATTGCTCTTTTATTTTTATCAGCAGAAATTTTCAAAACAGCATCCTCAATTTCTGAGAGAAAATCAGGCGCAAGAGCATTTACAGGTGGACGATTTAAAAATACAATTGAATATTTACCTTTATCTTCAATTTTTAAAAAATTATAATTCATGGCTTTTAAGGTATATTTTTAAGGATTTGAACCTATTTAAAAGTTTTTTCCGCAATTTCAATTATAAATTTTACTTTTTTAATAGCATCTTTTGCATCACTTTCTGTATATTCATCAAGGGGAATCCAATCGTCCGAACCGTAGAAAGAGAGTTCCCTTTCTTTTCTTAGCTCTCTGGAAATAGAGGATATTTCATTTATGTTCTCTTTAATTGAATTAGGGAAAAACTCCAAATTCTCTTTAATAAATTTTGAAGGCTCATCTGTTCTGGGAACTTCAAGTCCTGAATACATTATCATTGCCTTTAAAATAAGTTCCACTATTTCTTGTGCCTCTCTTACAACATCCGCTTAAAATAATCTTCCACCAACTTTTTGTTCATTTTTTACCCTCCAATAGATTTTACCTTTCAAAATTTTTCTTTCAATCAAACCTTGATCAAAATATTCTCTAATTTTGTCTATTATATTTCCAAAAAAAACATTTTCATCATAAAGAACAATATTTGATTCATAAATTGCAATGTACAAATTGGAAAAAATCCTTGCTTCTTCTCCTGTTCTTATCCATGATGAAACATAAAGTCTTGTTTTTGCCTTTATTTTATCTTCCACATTGTTCCAGAATTCTCTGCATCTTTCAATATTTTTTAAAGGTGCATTTTTAAGAATTATCAAAAGATCAAGGTCAGAACTTAATGAAACATTACCCTGAACATAAGAACCGAAAATCACGAGAGAAACGAGCCTGTCTTTATAAAATTCAAATGTTTTATTTCTTAACTCATCTATAAAAGGCTTAAGAAGTTTATAAATCGGTCTTTTCATTTTTTAATTATAAATTCAGAATAGTTCTTTTTTACATACTCCAATGCTTCTTCTTTTGTTTTTAAAGTCCCTTCTGCCCTTAATTCTTCTATTTCTGTTAAAATCTTTTTGAAAATGGGACCGGGTTCAAACCCCAAATCTATTAAATCATACCCGTTTATAAGGGGTTTCGGTCTCTCTTTTTCACTCTCAATTTTAAAATCATAAATTTTCTTTAAAAGATTCTTTAAATAGGAAGGATCCTTTCCCGGAGGAGTCGCCCTAAAATCAGCATAGGCATGAACAAATAATAAAAACCACAAATCTCCTGTTTTTCTTAAATACCTGTGAAAAGCCCTTCTTGTTGCTTCTTCTTTTCCGAGTAAATGAGGATACATGTGCCAAAAAACAATATTCTTTAACCTTCTTGCAAACTTTTCGGAAAATCTCATTCTCTTTGCCCAATTGTAAGCAATATTTGAACCTATTCTGTCATGACCGTGGAATTTTGTCCTTTCGTTCAAAATTTCCCTTGTTAAAGGTTTTGCTATATCATGAAAAAGGATGCCGAGAAATAAAAGCAATTTATTCTCTGGTTCAAAAATCATTTTAATTTCTTCTTCATATCCTTTAAAAAATGTTCTTTTCCAGTTTTTATAAAAATTTTCAAGATGATATACAGAGTTTAAGGTATGTTCTAAAATATCAAGCACTTTATTTTCATAAATCTGAAAACAACCTTGAAGATTTTTTAATTCAGGAATTATAACAAACAAGACATTCAGTTCCTTCATTTTCAGAACCGTTGGATATATTTTCTGTCCTTCTGAGAAAAGTAAATAAATTTCCCTCATTATTCTTTCCTTTGCAGAACTTGTGATTTTATCAGCATTTTCAAAGATAAATTTCTCGGTCTCCTTATCAATTTTAAAATCAAGCGTGCTCATGAACCTGAATGCCCTTAAAATTCTTAAAGGGTCAGAAATTAAATTCTCATTTTTAACAGGTCTTAAAATTTTTCTTTTTAAATCATAAAACCCGTTGAATTTGTCAATAATTTTCTTTTCAGGAAATTCAACAGCAATTGCATTTACAGTAAAATCCCTTTCCGAAAGGTCATTTTCAATATTTTTTGAAATTTCGCCTATATCAAGGGTATATTCCTTATCAATTACAATCCGCCATTCTTTTCTCTTCTCATCAAGCAGAACAGGATGACCTTTTACAATTTTTGAAATTTTGAAAATAACTTCCTTCGGGTCATAAGGAACTATGATATCCAGATCCTTTATTTCTCTTTTTCCCATGCAAAAGTCCCTTATTGCTCCTCCTACAATCCAGAACTTTGTCTTATTAACTAAATATTCAACCCCTTTTTGAAACTTACTTTTTTCTAATAATTTTAAAAATCTTATTATATCCACTTTGCATCAAGGCGGAGAGATTGTGTTCTCGGATTTCTTTTCATGCGACTTTAAAACCACTGAAACAGAAAAGGATGAACCCAAAAAAGGATGAACCCTGTAAAATCCTTCCAATTTTACAAAAGAAACATTTATTCCAAAGCCCGCACCGAAGGTTTTTTCACCGCTTCTTAAACCGCCTTTTATATAAAAATTTGAAGTTAAAGGAATTTCAAATCCTGTTGCGTAGGTAAAAGGATGATTTTCTTCCGAAATCAGGTCAAAATAGAAATTCAATGCCTCATGAATTACTGCAAATGAGATCGCGAAAAGAGAAGGTATGTCATATTTGTATTTGGGAGATCTGTAAATATTTCTTGAAAATGCCCCTATTCTTATATTAAAAGGAAGAAAAAAAACGCATCCTGCATCAAAAGAGGGTTCTGCATGATTTACAACTTCAGGAATGTTAAGATACAAATATTTTAACACAATACCTGCCGAATAAAGGGAATTTTTATAACACATTCCGTAATTTATTATCTGTTCCTTATAAATTTCCTCGCCGAAATAAGAAAATCCGATGGAGCCTGAAAAAATAAAAAGAGGAAAGGAAAAAGCAGATTCAAATTGAGAAATTGACAATCCTTCATAAGGTTTTGAATATGAGAAAGAAACGGAGAATTTTTTCGGAATAAGGGCGGGTTGATAGAAAACCGCAAAAGGTGTATTTCTGATTGAGATATGGGAACCCATTATTACCTGAGGTGGAAGTGGTCTTTCAGGAAATAAGATTGAAATAATGAATAATAAGCCCATAGATTAAATTATAAGTTAAAAATGTTTTTAACTGAAATTTATATTATATTTAGCATTTTTCACAAATTTGCCACTTATGAGCAGTGAGAGTATGTGGAACCCTATTTCTTTATAAACAGTTTTAAATTTTCTAAAAAATTTGAAATACAGAAAATTTTAAAATATTTGAAACAAAGGCAAAGAATATACCATAATAATTTCTTTAAAAAAGGAATTTATGTAATGAAGGACATTAATTTTGAAAACAAACTATGGAAAGCTGCTGATAAATTAAGAAAAAAAGTTGAGGTTCATGAATATAAATATGTGGTTCTGGGGCTTATATTTTTAAGGTATCTTTCTTTTGCCTTTGATGAAAAAAAGAAAGAACTGGAAAAAAGATTTTCGGATAAAGTATCCGATGAGTATATCCCTTATGGAGAAACGCGAAAAGAGGCATTAAAAGATAAAGATTATTATCTTGCAGAAGGTGTTCTTTACATTCCTGAAAAAGCCCACTGGGATTATATAAAGAAAAATGCAAATCAGCCCAATATCGGAGAAATCATTGACAATGCAATAGATATCCTTGAAAGAGAATATCCGGGAAAATTAAAGGATGTAATCCCCAAAAAATATACAGAAATCAACCTTGACCATTATGACCTTGCCTATCTAATTGACATTTTCACAAACATTGATTTCGGAGATGACCATAAAGCAAAGGACATTTTCGGAAGAATTTATGAATATTTCCTTGGTAAATTTGCGGAAGCAGAAGGCAAAAGAGGAGGCGAATTCTACACTCCCAGGTCTTTAACAAGGCTTATAGTGGAAATTCTTGATGTAAAACAGGGAAGAATATTTGACCCTGCATGCGGTAGTGGTGGATTTTTTGTCTCAGCCCTTGAAAAACTTGAAAAAGAAGGCATTGATAAGACACTTCTCTCAATATACGGTCAGGACTCAAAACCTTTTACATGGAAAATATGTAAAATGAACCTTGCGATAAGGGGTGCTGAAGGTGATATAAGGGTCGGAGATTCCTATCATAATGATAAATTTTTTGATTTAAAAGCGGATTATGTTGTTTCAAATCCTCCTTTTAATGACAGCGGATGGGGAGCAGAAAGAATAAAACCCGATGACCCGAGATTCAAATACGGGATACCACCGGATAACAACGGCAACTTTGCATGGATTCAGCATTACATTTTCCATCTTGCACCGAAAGGAAAGGCAGGTTTTGTAATGGCAAACGGTGCTCTTTCGGGTGGAGGAACAGAAGGAGAAATAAGAAAAAAAATAATAGAAGATGATCTTATCTGGGGAATAGTAGCCTGTCCACCCAAACTCTTTTACAATGTGAGTTTACCTGTTTCTTTATGGTTTATAAAAAGAGCAAAACCTGCTCACATGAAAAACAAAGTTCTTTTCATCTATGCAAAGAAAATGTTTAAGTCCATTTCAAGAAGACAGGTTATTCTCACCGATGAACATATAAATAAAATAGTTCAAAAATTCAGAATGTTTGAGAAAGGAGAAAAAGAAGAAAAAATAAATGAAATAGGTTTTGCAAAAGTTGCCACGATAGAAGATATAAGAAAAAACGGTTATGTCTTAACTCCCGGAAGATATGTCGGAATAAAAATAGACGAAGACGATACACCGTTTGAAGAAAAAATGAAAACATACTCAAAAGAACTCTCCGAATTACTCAAACAGGAAAAAGAACTGACAAAAAAAGTTAAAGAGGTTTTTAAGGCACTGGGATGGGAGATATAAGAAAAACTAAAAAGTCAAAAGTAAAAACTAACAAGCCAAATATTAAAAATAAAAATGGGAATGTTGAAAAAAGAGTAGATTTAAGAAGGCGTTGTTATTCTTTTTCCCTTGAAATAATTAAATTGATAGAATCTATAAATACCAGAAAAGTTTACCTCTCAATTCTTGACCAATTATTAAGGTCTGCAACATCTGTAGGAGCAAATATTATAGAGGCTAAATCAGCAAGTTCAAAAAGAGATTTTATAAAATTTTATCAAATTGCTTTGAAGTCTGCCAATGAAACCAAATACTGGCTTTGCCTGTTAAGAGACGGACTAAAAATTGACAAAGAGACGGTTGCTCCCTTGCTCAAGGAAGCCGAGGAGATTGCCAGCATCATCGCAGCAAGCCTGTTAACCCTGAAAAATAAAAATGAATAACACTTTTGACTTTTTAGATTTTAGTTTTGATTTCTCTCTGAATGAGAGGCAGATAAAGGCAGTAAGGTATGTGAAGGAAAAAGGGAAGATAACTAATAAGGAATATAGAACAATAAATGGAGTTTCGGATGAGACCGCGCGATTGGAATTAAATGATCTGGTAAAGAAAGAAATATTCACTTCCAAAGGAAAAGGAAGGAGCGTAAAGTATGTCTTCAAATAACCTAATGTTTGGCGATTATTTGGCGAATACTTGGCGATTCTGGCGATTATCTGGTGATTGTCTCAAAGGGCTCATAAAGGGCTCACAAACGGCTCAAAGGAACATAATAATGAATAGAGAACGGGTAAAAGAACTTATAAGATGCACTTTTGCATCACCTCTTAATAAAGAACAATTTAAGGCATTACAGGAAACAAACTCGATAAACCCGAAAAACCCGACAAACACAACAAACACGATGAACTCGATAAACTCAATAAACTTTTCCCGCCTTTCTCGCCTGTCTCGCATATTTATACCCGCAAAATGGGGACAAAGGAGACATAAAGGGGACACAAAGGGGACAAAATGAATGAGTATCTGAAAATAGGAACGCTCTTTCGGACATTTATGGGACATGAATGTGGAAACTAAAAAGTCAAAAGTTAAAAGTCAAAAGTCAAAACCCGATAAACCTGAAATTAATTCAAACCAGACCCAAAAAGTATCCAAATGACCCAAAAATGACTCAAAAATTGACTAAAATGACTAATAATTGCCTGATGGATGGAGGACATTAATGCTTAAACTCACCCCCGAAACCCACTTCAAAAAAACCGAAATCGGAGAAATACCGAAGGATTGGGAGGTGAGAAAATTAGGTACAGTAGCAGATGTAATTCGAGGGGTTTCTTTTAAACAAAAGGAAGCTAAATTCGAAAAATTCAAAAATAGTATTCCAATTTTAAGAGCAAATAATATTTCTGAAAAAGGAGAATTAATATGGGAGGATTTAATGTTTATTAACAAAGATAAGATACACCCAAAACAATTTTTAAAAGAATATGATATAATCATGGTAGCTTCGAGTGGAAGCAAAAGACTTGTGGGGAAATTATTTCAACTTAAAAAAGAACCTCCAGAAAAGTGCTCCTTTGGAGCTTTTCTTTATTGTATCCGACCTAAAGATAATTCAAAATATAATAAAAGATTACTGGGTTTTGTATTAGATTCACCTTTGACAAAAAGAAAATTTGAAGAAGTAGTTGATGGAACAAATATCAACAATTTGAGAAAAAGTGATTTAGAAGATATGAAACTTATTTATCCGCCCCCCTCTGAACAATCCCGTATTGCTACTGTTCTTTCATGGTTTGATGATTTGATAGAGAATAAGAAAAAACAGAATGAGATTCTGGAGAAAACCGCAATGGCTATTTTCAAAAACTGGTTCATTGACTTTGAACCCTTCAAAAATCAAAAATTTGTTGATAGTGAACTGGGAAGAATACCAGAGGGGTGGGAGGTAGAGTTATTAAAAAATGTAACCAAGGGAATATTTTCAGGAAGAGGAAGATATATAATAGAATCAGAAAAGGGACAATATCCTTTATGGGGAGCAAATGGTATTTTAGGGTATATTAATGAATATGATCTGGAAGGGTTTACCATCTTAACTGGCAGAGTAGGTACTCTTGGAAAAGTCTTTTTAGTACAAAACAAATTTGCAATCTCTGATAATGTATTAGCAGTAATCCCTCTAAAAGAACATTATACATTCTTCATTTATCTTTGGCTCAAAACACAGATAGATTTTGAATCTCTTAACGTAGGTAGCACACAACCCTTAATTACTAAGACTGCTTTGGGTAATGAAAAAATATTATTACCCTTAGATTCACTACTTCAGCAGTTTCATTCTTCAATTTCCCCTCTCTTCCAGAAAATCATCCTCAACCAAAAACAAATTATGCTTTTAAGAAAAATAAGAGACACTTTGTTACCTTTATTGGTATTTGGGAAATTGAGGGTGAGGGAGGTGTGAAAATAAAATTTTCAAAACACGCAAAACAAAAAATTAAGGAAAGAGAATTAAATATTAAAGATATAGAAAATACAATAAAAAATCCTGATTACTTATTTTATGATATTGAATCAAAAGCATTTGTTTCTGTCTGTAAGGTAAAAATTGAACGGACAAAAACAAATTTAATTGTGATTTTTACAAAAGAAAGGAATATAATTAAAATCGTAACAGCTTATCCATGCAAAAATATTAAAAAAGAAATAAAAAGGAAGGAGGATATAAGATGGATAAAAATAAAATAAAGGTATGGTTTGATGAGGAAACCGATATCCTCTATGTGTCTTTCAAAAAGGGACCTGCTGTTGATTCTGAGGAAATAAATAACAATGTGCGTGTTGAATACGGGAAAAAGGGAGAAATAATAGGAATAGAAATCCACAATGTCACAAAAATTGTGGCAAAATCCCTTGCTGCACATTTAAAAAAGGAGGTCAAGTCATAAAAGCATTGATATAATAAACCAGAAATGGAAGTTCTCACCGAAGACCGCCTCGTAGAACAACCCGCTATCAACTGGTTTAAAGAAATAGGTTATTCTTATATTCACGGTTCGGAACTTTCACCTGAGAACGGAGAAAGGGATTCTTATAGAGCCGTCATTTTAAAGAAAAGATTTATTCAGGCAATAATGAAAATTAATTCAGGTTTAAATGAAAGTTCCGCTGAAAAGGTTTATAAAAAAATCACTGAACTTGAACATCCTGACCCTGTTATGAAAGGAAAAATCTTTTATGACATGATGATTAAAGGTGTTAAAATTAAAATCAGAGAAAATAATAAAGAGAAAACAAAAACCGTCAAACTTATTGACTTTGAAAATTTGTATAACAATGAATTCCTCATAGCAAACCAATTTACCGTTGAATACATGTATGAAAGGGAATCTTACAGAAGACCCGACCTCGTGGTGTTTATTAACGGAATTCCAATAGCAGTTTTTGAATTCAAAAGTTTTAATGCAGATGAAACTGCAAAGGATGCTTTTAGAGACCATAAGGTTAAGATGAAAGACATCCCTCAACTTTATGTTTATTCCCAGATTCTCGGAGCCA
>JAJRUZ010000051.1 GCA_024277525.1 Caldifarciminota bacterium
AATAACAAAAAATTCGGTAATTTTTCAGAATTTTAAACAAACCGAGAGGGGTGAAAATCAAAACCGGATTCAAATCTTTTTCTTTTCTCATTAATTTTTTGAAAATCTTCATAAATTTTTGACTTTATTTAATGATTTGGGTTATAATTAAAGTAGGTTCAATTCCTGAGAAAAAGGAGGTTTAAAAATATGGATTTTATAAAAATGTTATTTGATACTTCCTTCAAAAGATTTATAATAATAAGACTTGCTGGTATTTTATTGATTATTACCTATGTGATTCTCACACTTATCTGGGTAATTATGTTTTTAGGATGGTTCTCAGCAGGTGTAGCAAATAGGAATCCTGGTTTGGTCCTACTTTCTCTTATAGGCTCTCCTCTCGGATACACCATAAGTATAATATTTGTAAGGATGTGGTTTGAATTAACAATAGCACTCATAAGACTAGCTGAAACCTCTACCGAAATTAAAGAACTGTTAGAAAAGAAATAAGAAAATTCAATTTTATTTCTTCTTTTAACGATAAATTAATAAGAGAAAGAGATTTACTTTTAAAATATTCAAGAGACGAATCAGCGTTAGAAGGAGTAATACCCAAGTTTGTATTCCTTCCCGAAAATACGAATGAAGTTTCAGAATTTCTTAAATTCTGTCATGAAAAGAACATACCTTTGACACCAAGAGGCGGCGGTACAGGTCTATCAGGCGGTGCCGTTCCTTTAAAGGGTGGTATAATTTCCTTTGAAAAAATGAATAAAATTTTGGATATTGATGAAATAAATCAGTATATTGTACTTGAACCGGGCGTTATAACAGGAGACATAAATAAAATTTTATTTAACAAAAAACTTTTCTATCCTCCTGATCCTGCGAGTCTTGATTCATGTACAATAGGCGGTAATGTTGCGACAAATGCGGGGGGACCGAAGGCATTTAAATACGGGGTAACATCAAGTTATCTTCTTCAACTTGAATGTGTTTTTCCTGGCGGAAGAATAGAGCTCATAGGAAAAAGAACAAAAAAGTGGAATACCGGTTTTAATCTTTTAAAACTCTTATGCGGTTCCGAAGGATTACTAGGTGTATTTACAAAAATAGTTCTGAGGATAATTCCTTTACCGGAAAAAGAAATTTTAATCCTTATGGGTTTTGAAGAAATAAAGAAACTCTTTTCCTTCGTTGAAAAAATTTTAAGAAATAAATTATTTCCGTCAATAATTGAATTTATGGAAAAAGAAACGGTGTCCCTTGTGAGAGAAAAAATTGAAAATTTTTTACCATCTGAATCTTCGCTTTTATTTGTAGGATTTGACGGTAATGAAAAAGAAGTGGAATATCAAATGGAAAAGTTTTATGACCTTATAGAAAAGGAAAAAATAGATAGGGTATTTGCCGGTACGGATAGGAAAACAATTGAAAGGATATGGGAGGTAAGGAAAAAATTATTTTATGAAACAGAAAAAATGGGCTTCAGAGTCCACTCAGAAGATGCTGGAATAGAGTTAAAAAGGGCAGAAGAATTTATAAGTGAAATAAAAAAATTATTTAAAATATATAACAAAACCCCTTATATTTTCGGGCATCTCGGGGACGGAAACATTCATGTAAATTTAAGTTATAAAAGGGGAGAAGAGGACATTGTTAAAGAAATTTCGGGAAAAATCTGGGACATTACTCTTAGATATGAAGGAACAATAACAGCAGAGCACGGAGTAGGGATTTTGAAAAAGGAGGGTTTCAAAAAAGAGGTCTCTCCTTTTATATATCAGATTCACAGAAAAATAAAAAAAATTTTTGATCCCCATGAAATTTTAAACCCAGGGAAAGTATTTTAATTCCTAACTCTGCAGGTTGTGTAACATTAATTGTGTATAGAAGTTTTATGTTAAAACTAAAAAGCCCCAAGGGAGCTTATTAAATGAAACCAAAAATAACCCGGTCTATAAATATTTTAAAATTTTTAAAGCCGATTCCCGTCTAAGAGGTGTTTGAAATTTACTGATTCCCAAAACCAGGAATCCGAGAATTACAGAAGCATTTTCCTAACCGCGATTCGCAACTTTTTAATCCACACCGCAGTATTTTTTAAATTCAACTGCATCATCCCACATGTAAATATTGTTAAACAAAACAAAAACTTGTTTTGCTTTTTTGATATATTTCATCATTTCCTCAAAATCTTTTTTCTCAAATTTGTACTTATACATTTTTCTTCCGTGCAATCTTAAATATAAGGGATTATAAATAACAATTTTTTGATGAAAGGGGTCAACTGCCTGATATATTTTACATTCTTTGTAAATTTCTTTTAAAATTTTTTCATCCCATCCTCCCCGATACTCCCAGAAAAAAAGAAAACCCTTTTTATTTTTAAAAAATTTCTTTATATTTTTTATATTTTCCTCGGTTTGCTTAAAAGAAGCCGGTGTTTGAAAAACAATTCCTTTTGCACCCGAAATTTCTGCAAATTTTTTTATATCTTCCCATGCCCTATGAACCTCCTCTGTATCTTTAAAAAATCCGTAATTTTCAGGATTTCCGTAATGCTTTTTTGACCTTCTATAAGTAGGAGAAGAAGAAGGATGGGTGATATGCTGGGGTGCTTTCAGGAAAAGATAAAAATCTTTTAATTTTTCTATTTTTTTTCTTAAATTCTTTGCCTTTCTTTCCCCGGGTACTGTATAAAAGGTTTCCTGAACCTCACAGGTGTTAAAAAGAACAAAATAATTTTTTCTTGAGGGCGACGAACAAAGTCCGATATAAATTTTCATGATTACACCCCCGGAGTGTTTAAAAAATTGCACATCCTGCAAAAACACATGTAAATTCCTGAACCTTTTTCTCAACAGAAACAATTTCAATTTTTTTTATTTTTATATTTCTATCACCCATAGCCATCTCCAGCATCTTTCTTACTTCATCCTCTCCGCGTTTTTTTTCTCCGTAACCGCTCCATTCCATTATCATTCCTATTTCATTTTCCTCTTCCGGCAAAGCAACACCGCAGACAGCAGAAATCAATTTTCCCTTCTTATTTGAAATAAAGGAAGCATACGCAATATACAAAACAGAGGAGAAAGGCAAATTTATAATATCGGCTTTTTTCACTTTTGATGGCAAAATGCTTGATATTTTCACAAGATTGTAATTCTCAATCCCTGCATCCCTTAACGCCCTATCAAAGGAAAGAAGCTCTGTATCAGCAATACCCGAACCGCATGTTAAGAAATAATTTTTAAACATCACCTTCCCATATAAAAGGCTCTTTATCACTTAAAATTCTTCCCTTAGATAAAAAATCCTTCTCAAGATATTTGGGTAAAATAAAAATCTTTTTTATATAAAAAGGCGTAAGATATTTTAAATAATCAAAAACTTCTGAATTCTTTCTTTGGTCAAATCTTTCAAATATATCCTTTTTTTCCAATTTTTCCTTTGAAGCAAGAACAAAACCCCATGACATCTGAAAAGAGGGAACAAATATTTCATACATAAATACACTCTCAAAAACCTGCTTTAATGTTTTTGCAAGCGAGAGAATAAAATCATTGTAATATGTGACGGTTGAACCTGCCTGAAAAACACAAACACCTTTATTTTTAAGTTTTTTATAAAGATTTTCAAAATATTCAATAGTAAATAAAAGTGCAGAGGGACCCCCTTCCAAGGGTTCTGTGAGGTCCGAAATATACACATCAATTGAGTCATTATTTAAGGATTCAATATCTTTTCTGGCATCCTTGTAAACAAGTTCTGCTTTTTGATTTTCAAAAGAATCTCTATGCCACTCGGGAAGATACTTTTTACATATACTCACAAATTCCTCATCAATATCACACATTCTTGCTTTTTTTATATTTTTATGCTTCAATACCTCTCTGAGTGTTGCACCCTCCCCCCCACCTGCTATATACACATATTCGGGATTTTCATGTAAGAAAAGTGCAGGATGAACAAGAGATTCATGATAAATGAACTCATCACATTCCGCACTTTGAATTTTCTCATCAAGAAACACGGATTTTCCGAAAAATGCAAGTTCAACAATATCAACTTTTTGGAATTCGGTTTTGCCGGAATATATAAATTTTTCAATTTGATATAGATAAAGATGTTTATCAAAAAAGGACTCTAAATAGAATTTACCTCCCAGCATTTTTTAATTCCTTCAATTTTTTTAAATAATATACATCAAATTTATCCTGCGGTCTCATTGATTTTTCCTTCATTTTAATAAGGTCATCAATACTTATAACAGGAATTTCAATATCTTTTAATTTTATCATAACCGCATTTTCCTTTGCCTTTAAATAATCAATTTCCCACATTTCTGAGATTAAATCAATTATAATATTTTTTTTATCATCACTTATCTGCACGGTTATATATTTTTTTAAATCATCATCCCTTATTTCTTTTGCGTATTCAGTTAAATCAGAAAGTGCCCTTTTTATTTTATTTATATTTTCTTCACGATTATCCACAATAAAATCATAATCCTTTGTAGGTCTTATCTGGCCAGAAATTTTTTCAATCCCATGCAATATAGAAGCAAAAGCACCACAAATAACATAATTAACTTTTTCTTTATTAAATCTCTTGCAGATTTCATAAAGAAGTTCAAGACCGGCTATTTGCACCTTTCCACCACAATTTTGAACTCAAAATCCCATTTCTCTCTCAGGGTTTTAAATCTGTACACACCGGCTGGATATCTTGCTTTCAATCTACGGTTTTCAAATCTGTCAATTTCATAATAAGGGATACCTTTTTCAAAAATCTCCTTCCATTTATACTCTTCCATTTCTTCAAAAGTTTTAAATCTCAGTATGCTCATTTTTGCCTTATTTCCTGCAAGATTGCTCTTACCGAACCGAACCACACTCTTGTTGATATAAAAAGGGGAATCTTTTTCTCATCGTCCGAAAGCCATACCGAGAGTCCGCCTTTACCACCGAATACCGCTTCAAGTCCTGATTTTCCTTTATATTCTCCTGATTTCTCCACAAGTAAATTTATCTTAATTGCCTCCCTCTCCCCTATTCCCGTTTTAACTTTCTCTCTTTTTTCCACATACGCATATAACTTATAAATCTTTCTATCCGCAAACAATAAAAGTTCAAGGGTGTCTCCTATTTTGAGATTTTGGTTCCTTAATTTATAGAAAAGGGATAAAGCATCAATTGCACCCTCTATCAATTTACTCTTTTTTCCCTCTGAATCATATACAATCATACTATCATAATTAAATTCATACCACATCGATTTTTTCCATTTACCCTCTGCGAGGTGTTTTTCGTGCCTTATAGGACGAAGGTTTGTATCCGTATAAGAATCAAGAATATCATTTACATAAAAAAACAAAGAAAAAAATTTATTTGTACGCCCCTGAGCCTGAAAGTGATACAGCGTATCAGCCTTTAAAACTCTTAAATAAGCAATTCCTGCTCCTATTATTCCGTAATATACATGATAAACAAGCTCTTCACCAGGGGAGAAAGCAAGATTTATAATAAAAAATAAAATCATTTTATCCTTGAAAGTATAAGATAAATTACAATTGCAAATAAAATACCCAAAAATACGGAATATTTAACAGAAGCAACAAGAATTACGGAAACGATCACACCTGCTGCAAGTACACCGCATACAATTGCAGGTATTGCATACTTTTTTTCAAGACCCAGCAATACACTCAAAAAAGTTCCTGTCCATCCTCCGGTTACAGGCAAAGGAATCATCACAAAGATAAAAAGTCCGAATGCCTCATATTTTTCAATAATTTCTTTCCTTTTTAATGCTTTTCTCTTATACCACTTATAAAATTTTGATATAAACGGTAGATTTTCCAAAAGTTTTTCCAATTTCTCGATTAAAAAAAGTAAAGGAATCAGAGGCAAAAGATTACCTATGACTGATATTAAATATGCTTTCCATAAAGGAAATTTAAAAGAAAGATAAGCAAGGGGTAATGCTCCCCTCAGTTCCGAGACAGGAAGGGAGGCAGTGAGAAGAATAATTATTTCCGGAGGCAAAAATTAAACGGTTTTTGGGGGAGGCTTCGGGATTTTGTCTTTATTCGGACCTTCCGGATAAGGAGAAACAATGTCAGCACCTTTTTTCTTTTTCAAAAATCCGATGGCTCTTTTAAGAATCAACCTTTTAAGCAATTGAATAGCAAGTGCAGGGTCAACTCCTTTAGGACAGGCATTCGAACATCCGCCTGCAAAATGACAATTAAACACACCGTGACTCTGCGAAACGACATTCAGTCTTTCCTCTATCCCCTCGTCTCGTGAATCAACACAAAATCTGTAGGCTTGAGCAAGTATCAAAGGTTCAAAAAATAATTCATCCGTAGATGAAACAGGACAGGAGGATATGCATAATCCGCATTGGATACAGTAGCTGAATTGCAAATATTCAAGCAGTTCCTCGGGTGTTTGTTTATATTCCCTGACCGGGTTTTCCTGTTCTTTTTCATCTTTCCTTATAACAAACGGTTTTATTTTTTTATGCTTGGCAAAAACCGAGCTCATATCCGTAACAAGGTCCCTTACAAGGGGCAAATTCGGAATAGGTTCAACTTTAATAATTCCGTTTTCTACAACATCTTTTACCTGTGTATGACAAGCAAGGTCAGGCTTCCCGTTTATTATCATCCCGCACGATCCACATATCCCCATCCTGCATGAATACCTCACACTTAAACTCTGATCAATGTTTTCTTTTATATATAAAAGAGCATCAAGAACAGTTAAACCTTCTGTTAATTCAATTTCATATTCATCAAAACCTTCCTTCCCTATATCAGGAATATATCTCTTGACAAAAAATTTGACCTTCATCATACCCCTCCTGCTTTAACAGTCGTGTAGGTTCCGAAGATAAATAAAAAAATTCCTATTATCCAGAATATAAAAACTATGGGCTTTTCAAATTTTTTACCCAACTCTGTCTCAATAAGAATATTCTTTAATCCGTAGAAACCGTGAAAAAGGGCAAAGAAAAGGAAAATGATATAAAGTATTGTAAATGAAACATTTTTCGCTCTACCGATTACCATTTCCCATTCCAGAGGCTCAATATTACCTGCACCCGGAAATCTTGAAATGAATTTCTCAAAATGCATTATAAATGTGTGTCCGAGTAAAAGTATGAATAAAACTCCTCCTGAAATGTAATGTAAGACCCAGTATCTTCCTTTCATTTTTCCCTCCTATTTAAGAATGAAAAACTCCTGTACACCAAAAATAATATAGACAAAAAGAACAATCATAAGAAAATACATGAATATTCTCGGTCCTTTTAATGAAGAGGCAACATAAGGATATTCGGGTCTTTTGGGTTTTCCGAGAAACATCCCGAATTCGGTCAGAAGAAGTCTTACTCCGTTAAGAGCATGGAATCCTATGACAAGAATTAAAATGAATTCAAAAATATGGACAAAATTTGCATAAGCACCTTTTCCGAAAGCACCTACAAGTTTCATGGTATTTTCCCATGATTCTTTTCCGAAGGCTCTTGAACCCACAACAAATATATGAAGACATAAATAGAGAATAAGGAATATGCCGGTCAATCTATGGAGAGCAAAGAGCCATCTTTCAAAATTTGCCCTTTTTTCAGGCAAAAACCATCCTTTAAATCCTTTTAAATTTTTCTTCATTTTTACCCCTCCTTTTAGTATTTTCTTTCCACGGGTTTCCAATAAGTAATAGTGACAGGTATGTATTCAATTCTAACACCTTCTTTTTCATCCTTATATGCAATTGTATGTTTTAAAAACTTTTCATCGTCTCTTTTAGGGAAATCTGTTCTGAAATGGGCTCCTCTTGATTCTTCCCTCTTTAAAGCAGAAACAGTAACAACTTCTGCAGTATCCAGCATATTTTCAAGTTCAAGTGCGTTTATGAGTTCTGTATTATAAACTTTACTCTCATCACTGATTCTTATATCTTTATATCTTTCTTTCAATTCTTTTATTTTCTTCAAAGCTTTGGTAAGCCCTTCTTTGTCCCTGAATACTCCCACATATTCATCCATTGTTTTCCTTAGTTCCCTTCTTATATCATACAGGTTCTCTTTCCCTTTTTTACCTATCATTTTTTCTGTTATTCTTTGAATTTCATCTTTTACCACATCTTCCATCTTAGAGGGTTCGGATGCTCCGTTTTTTATATATTCAACTGCTTTTTCACCCGTGATTGCTCCCCATACAATACATTCGGCTGTGGAATTCGTTCCCAATCTGTTTGCACCATGCAGGGAAGTACAGGCAACTTCACCTGCTGCCCACATATTTTCAAGGGTCGTTTTTCCGTCAATATTACAATGAATTCCACCCATTGTATAATGCTGAACGGGTCTTACCGGAAGCGGATTTTCAATAATATCAATTCCCACATATTTCATACCGACTTCCCTCACAAGCGGTAACCTTTCAAGTAATTTTTCCCTTCCGAGATGTGTGAGATCAAGATGTAAAAAATGTAATCCATCTTTTCTCTCAAATCCCCTGCCTTCTCTTATTTCGGTCATCATTGCTCTTGATACAATATCACGCGGAGCAAGTTCCATTCTTTCAGGAGCATATTTTTCCATAAATCTTTCACCTTTGTTATTTTTAAGATGCCCTCCTTCACCTCTTGCACCTTCTGTAATAAGTATCCCAGTAGGAACAAGACCTGTGGGATGAAATTGCATAAATTCCATATCTTTAAGGGGGACCCCCTCCCTGAAAACAAGACCGAAACCGTCTCCTGTTACTGTATGAGAAAAGGTGGTGAATGAGTATATTCTGCCTGCACCTCCTGTAGCCATTATGCATGCTTTTCCGTAAAAAACACACATTTCACCCCTTGTCATATCGTAAACAACACATCCGTGAAATCTGTTATCTCTTATGAGGAGTCTTGTAACAAAGTGTTCATCAAACCTGTCCCAGTTATCGTATTTTTGCAATCTATTATAAAGGGTGTGCATCTCAAAGAATCCTGTTTTATCTTCTGCAAATACTGCTCTGGGATAGGAATGTCCTCCGAAAGGTCTTTGATTTATTCTTCCATCAGGTTTTCTTGACCAGGGAATCCCCCAGTGGTCTAAAAGGTAAATTTCTTCAATTATTTTTTCAACAAATCGAAATACAACATCCTGGTCAGCAAGAAAATCAGAACCTTTTACGGTGTCCCATGCATGGAGTTCAATTGAATCACCATCGGGTTGATTGATTGCGGCTCCTGTGCCTCCTTCTGCACATACACTGTGAGACCTCATAAGATGAACTTTTGATATAAGGGCTATTCTAAGCTTTCCATCCGATTTTCTTGCTGCTTCCAGAGCCGCTCTTAAACCCGCAAGTCCGGAACCGATTATAATTAAATCATAGTAATGGGTTTCCATTATTGTTAAGGTTTAATAAATTGGGAATCGGACCCGAAAAGTAATTTTATGAAAACTTAGTCTTTTTTTTCAAAAGACCCCCGGCGGGATTTGAACCCGCAACCTCCTGGTCCGAAGCCAGGCGCTCTTGTCCAGTTGAGCTACGGGGGCATTAAGGGTGGGCGAGGGGACTCGAACCCCCAACCTCTGGAGCCACAGTCCAGCGCTCTAACCGGTTGAGCTACGCCCACCACTTGACAAAATTTAAAAATAGGTATAAAATATTATACTATAAGAAATTAAAAGGTTCAAATCCATTTTAAACCAGGATAAAAAAATGAACTTGGGATTTCAGGAAATTTTATTAATTTTTTTAATCATCCTTCTTCTTTTCGGGGCAAAGAAATTACCCGAGCTTGCAAGAGGAATGGGACACGCCTTAAGAGAATTCAGAAAAGCAGTAAAAGAAGCAGAAGATACGGTCAAAGATGTTGAAAAAGAGGAAAAAGAAGAAAAGAGTTAAAAATTTTCAAAAGGTATCCCAGAATCCAGAGGGGGGTGAAAAAATCCCTGTAGTACAGAAGCTTCCGGTCCTTCCCGGACCCAACTATCACGGGAGAAGAAGGTCCGACTGTCCTGCAGAGGCGGTTCTCCCAAATTTCTTTTATCATGATATTTTCCGTTCACAAAATTTAACAAATTTTGATTCCTTCCTTTATTACTCTTTTCGCAAATTTATTTTCCTCTACCTCTTTTTCCGTAAAAGGGAATATATCTATTGGAAAATTAAGTTCTTTAAATTTTAATAAAAATTCGGGAATTCTATCAAAAAACCTTCTCTTATCCATTTTCAGAATAATCATAATATCCAAATCACTGGAAGGTAAATAATTCCCTTTGGTGAACGAACCGAAAAGGTAAATTTCTTTAATATTTTTGTTTCCTTCTTTAATTTTTTTTGAAATTTTCTTTAACTTTCCAATTATTTTATTTTTATTTACCTAGTAAATCCTTACAGAACCTGATAATCTCTTCTGCATATCTTATTGCCTCCTCTGCGTCCTCTTTGAAAAAGTAATCCATAGGTGCTCCTGATTCAAAACTGTTTGCATATCTTGTAGGAATATAATACCTGTCCAGTTTTGCAGCCTTTTCTTCTAAATCAATTGTTGCACTTTTCAGTCCTTTTATCAGATTCAACACAGAATGTCCCCATGCTTCTTCATTATTGTATAAATAAACAGCCTTTAAAGCCTTTTCGGCTGCCTGCTGTGCGGAAAAACATGCCCATTCATAAAATCCCCCGTCTTTTGAACTTTTCGCGTGTTCAAGGTCTCTTTCACTTTGTTTTAACCAATCAAACCATTTTGGCATTCTAAATTATATACCGAAAACATACCTTCTTTCAATAATATGGACTATAAAATCTCTGTTTTATTAAAATTAAAAATGTTTCTTATACTTTTCTCATTTTATCTTATGTCCGTGAAACCGGATTTATTTTCGGGGATTCCGTTAAATCTATTTAATTCTCTTATATTTCCCCTGGTTTATTACGACTCTGTAAATGACTTTTCTCCAAATTATTTTTACAGAAATCTTCAACCCAAAGTTTTTGAACCCGATTCAGAGAAAGTAATCTCAAGGTTTCTTTTATTCAGAGGACCTTTAAGTACCGAAGAAAATTCCATCACTTCCTTTTTACCGATTTTTAAAGGCTATTTTAACACAGGCTTCTCCTTTTTAATATGGAGAAATAACATAAGTTCTCAAAAATTCACACACCATAACTATTATCTTACAATTTTCTCAAATCACGTCCCCTTATCATTTAAATTCTTCCAATCGGACGCAAATCCGGAATCCGATGAAATGTTTGCACGAAAATACATTTTCTCTTTCCATCCTTTTAATTTTGATTTTACATACTTAAAGGAAATTAACAAATTTTCAAAAGAAAAATATAAATTATCCTTTGAAAATCTTTATGAAAATTTTTATTATGCTTTTTCATTTTCATATTATATTTTTTACTTGCAAGAGAAAAGGATTTTGAAGAATTTTAAAGCATCCCTTAATTTTTTAAAAATTTATACTGAAATTGAGACAGGGAATGAATCAAGGGAGGGTGAGAGGTATTCTCTTTTAAGCGGATTGAATTTGGGATTTTTAGATTTGTTTTTATTTATGGAAAAGCTTTTATTTCCTTTACCTTTTGATTCTTTAAGGGAATTCTTAGGTTATAATGAACCGGTAAGAACAAGGGGAATGGGTTTAAGAATTAATTTTAAAAATGAGAATATAAAAATTAATTTAAAAATAAAATATTTAAAAGCAAAAGACTTGTTGTTCATTGAACCTGTGAATAAAAATATGAGATTATATTCCGGAAATTTATTATCAATATTTACCTCTGACACAGTAAATTGTTTCAATTTTTTAAAGTTTTTTACAAATTACAGATTAAAAAAGGGAGAGAATTTAACATATGAATTATGGAATATCGGATTTTTGTTTTATTTATTGAGAGAAGCGGATAAGAATTATTTTGTTTATTTAAAGGGTAATCTTTTTTCTTATAATGAGAATTATCTTTACAGAATAGGGATTGAAGGAGATTTTTATTCTTATCTTTTAATTTCATTCAATTATTCTCAGCCTGCCGGAGGAAATTTTTTTTATCCTGAAAATATTTCTCCTTTTTCTTATTATACGATTACCGTAAAAGTGAATATTCCGGATTGAAAACTTGAAAATTTTAAAATTTTATATTATAATTTAACTATGAAAAAGGCATTTACGTTGGTGGAGGTGTTAATAGTGGTGGTGATAATAGGAGTTATTACTGCAATTGCAATTCCTAATTTTATAAGGATAGTAAATAATGCGAGAGAAGCCTCTTTAAAAGCAAACATGCACACTTTAAATGTTGTGACGGAATATTTCAATGTAATAAGTGGGGGGTATTATCCCGGTGGAATTGATACTGAAGTGAGGCAAGTAAATCCTGATTTAGATGGAACCCCTGATGGATATCTTTCAATAGCAAGCGGTGCAAGAACTCCTCCTTTTCCATCCAACGCTCTTTTACTACCCCATCAAGGATTCAAAAATCCTTTCGGAGATACTATTGCAGTGGAAAATCTTCCCTCAGGTCCTCCTCCTGTGCCTCCTTCCGGATGTGTGTATTATACAGGCTATAAACTTGATGGAACCCCAACGACTGAAGGAGAATCTGCAGATAAATACATAATTTCTGCCTATGGCGCAAATGGACCAATGAGTGTTACACTCCCATAAATGAATAATGACATTATTGAAGCTAAAAGTCTTGCAAAGTCTTTTAGAATAGGATTAAAGAGAAAAAAAATTTTACATTCTATATCCTTTAATATTGAAAAAGAAGAAATTTTCGGTTTTCTCGGTCCCAACGGTGCAGGAAAAACAACCACAATTAAAATTTTAACGGGTCTTTTAAATTATGATTCCGGAGAAGTAAAAGTATTCGGAGTAAAACCCGGCGAAAAAGAGGCAAGAAAGAAAACAGGATTTTTACCCGAACAGCCTTATTTTTATGAGCATCTTACGGGTTATGAATTTCTTGAATTTACCGGAAAACTTTACGGAATGGACAATAAAGCTTTAAAAAAGAAGATTCCTGAACTCCTTGAAATTGTGAGGTTAAAAGATGCAGGTAGGAAAAGAATAAGAACATACTCAAGGGGAATGCTTCAAAGAATAGGAATAGCAAATGCTTTGATAAGGGACCCTGAACTTTTAATACTTGATGAACCCCTAACAGGACTTGACCCTATCGGAAGAAAAGAAATAAAAGATTTAATTTTTGAACAGAAAAAAAGGGGTAAAACAGTATTTTTTTCATCCCACATACTTCCTGATGCAGAGCAGATCTGTGATAGGGTAGGTGTAATTTTCAACGGAAAAATCATAAAAATAGGACCTTTAAATGAAATATTAAAGGAAAGAATCACAAGTTATGAAATAATTTTAAGAAATATTAATGAAAATGTTTTGAACGGTTTGAATTTTGTAAAAATAGGTAATGAAATTGTTATAAGAACAAAAGAAGAAGATATAGAAAGTATTTTGAGAAATTTGTTTGAAAAGAGCAATGATTTCAAAATTGTAAAAATTTCACCCGAGGTTTATACCCTTGAAGAATGGTTTGTTGAGATATTGAAAGAAAAAAATGAGTAGAATTTTTACAATTTCAAAAAATACTTTTAGAGAACTTACGAGACAGAAAATATTTTTTATAATCGTCTTATTCGGTTTTGTAATGCTTTTTATTTCTTTTTTTCTTTATCCTCTTTCGGTCGGGGAACAGTCAAAGATAATCAGGGACTTCGGACTCTCTGCAATTACTTTTTTTAATACCCTTCTTGTAATCATAGTAGGCTCTACCCTACTCCATAAAGAAATGGATAAAAGAACGATTTATCTTGTAATTACCACACCTGTGGAGAGAAGAGAGATTATTATCGGAAAATTTCTAGGATTATTTTTTATTGTTTTAATAAATATAGTCGGAATGGAAGTATTCCATCAAATCCTTATTTTTTTCACTGATCATAAATTTGATTTAAAAATGTTTATTGCTCTTTTCCCTTATCTCTTTGAGGTCTCTATTATCATATGTATTCTTCTTTTTTTTTCTACTTTTACAGGAACACTTTTTTCTGCATTTATGGGTTTTGCATTTTATGTAATAGGTCATTTAATAGAATCATTAAAACTTTTTGCCGAGATTTCAAAGTCTTTATTTTTAAAGATATTTTCATATTTTTTTTATTACTTTCTTCCGAACTTTGAGCATTTTAATATAAAAAGGGAAATCGTATACGGAGAAATTCCTGATAAAGAGTATTTCATTTTTTCAATATGTTACGGTTTAATTTACATAATTTTAATACTTTATATTTCTTCTTTAATTTTTGAAAAGAAAGAATTCAAATGAGAAAATATTTTTATGTTTTTCTATTATTTTTAATTTTGATGAATTTATCTTACAGACTTGAAAAAATAAGGGGTGTAAAGGAGAAGGCAACCGAGATTTTGTATTTACCCAGGGGAAAAATTTTAAAATACATTGCACTTGACCACAGAAATTCTTTTGCCGATTTTTTGTGGCTTCAATTCATTCAATACTACGGTTATCATTTACAAACCGACAGAAAATATCCTTATCTTTTTCCGATTCTTGATGTTTTGACAGATCTTGACGAGAAATTTTTATATGCTTATACATTCGGTTCTGTTTTACTTGCTCATGATGTAAAAGACAGGTTTCATGCCGAGAAATTATTGATGAAAGCGATGTTTAATGACCCTTACAAATGGCAATATCCTTTTTGGATGGGATTCTTAAATTATGTATTTTTTAAAGATTGTAAAAAAGCAGGAACATTTTTCAAGCTTTCCACTTTTAAACCTGACGCACCTGAGATGTGTTTCAGATTTTATGCTTTTACATATTATCATAAACTAAGGGACTTTGAGACTGCTTTAAAATTATGGAAATATATGTATGATAACGCAAAAAATGAATTTGAGAAAAAAATTGCAGATTACTATATAAAAAGCACAATAATGAAAATCCATATAAGGGATTTGACAAGACTCATAAGAAAATTTAAAGAAAAGGAAGGTTATTATCCGAAAAGCTTAAAAATGCTTGTTTTAAAAAGATATATAAAAAAGATACCGGAGCATCCTTTCGGTGGATATTATTATATAAAGGGGGATAGTGTTTATTCAAAAACTCTGAAAAAATGATTTGCAAAATGCAAAAGAATTTGCAAAATGCAAAGGAATAATCCGTAAAAACTGTTATTTTTACGGTTTTTTGTTCTGGAATGGATTTTGCAATTTTTAATTAATGAAAATCGGGTTTGTTAGGGTTCAAATCCCGAGAGCATAAAAAGGAGGTAAAAAATGAAAAAACTAAGAAAAAAGGGTTTTACCCTGATAGAGCTGTTGATCGTGGTGGTAATCATAGGTATCCTGGCGGCAATAGCGATACCTAATTTTATAGGGATGGTAAACAGGGCAAAGGAAGCTTCCGTGAAGGCTAATATGCATACTGTACAAGTTGCGGTTGAAGACTTCGGGACAAGAACAGATGGACTTTATCCTGCTGACTTCCAAACACCTGTTAATTCAGTTAATCCAACTAAAACTGATACTACAACAGTGGAGGATCTTTTACCGGGTAACCTTAAAAATCCATTCACTGGTGCAACAGGCGAAGGTGGAGCTTATGTAAGTGGAACAGGAAAACCAACTTTGACTCAGGGTCAGACAGGGTACGGAGCATTTACTCAGGCAGCTATTTCGACGGTTGCATATGAGCTTTATACTATTTGGGGATTTGGGAAAGATGCTGAATTGGACTTGACTCTTACCTCAGGTCAATAAAAGGTACATCCAGAATAAATTTATCGCTAATAAGGGGGGGGTCCACCCCCTTTTAATTTTAATATTTTCATTAGGTGTATATATTTTTACTCTTTCTCCAACAATTGGAGAATTAGATAGTGCAGAATTTGTTATTATTTCAAAATACTTTTTTATTCCTCACCCGCCAGGTTACCCCTTATACGCGATTTTAATTCGTTTTTTTAACTTATTAAGCCCTGCAACTGAAATATTTTCAACAAATTTTTTCTCTTCTCTCTCAGGAAGTCTTGCTGTTTTCTTTCTTTTTCTGTATCTTCGGAAAATATTAAAAGATAATCTATTTTCTTTTCTTATTTCTTTATTCTTCATATCTATGAGAGTCTTATGGGAGTATTCCACGATTGCAGAAGTATATACATTTAATCTTTTATTGTTCATGATAATTATTCTTCTTCATTCGTTGAAAAATGAAAAACGATATATGTTAGCCAAAAATTATTTTTGGGGATTTTCGTTGATCACTCATCCCACTTCCTTCTCTCTTCTTCCTCTTATGTTTCCTTTATCTGTTAGCGGTCTCATATTTTTTGCAATTTCTCTCACTCCTGTCCTGATCATTCCGGTCATAGTCCATCACACTCAATATTTCAATTTTGGAACCCCTCAGGGGTTTTTCTCTACTCTGTTTTATTTCCTGTTGCGAAAGCCCTATTTAGATGGGTTTTTAATTGACCCCGAAATTTTTCTATTTAAAATAAGGTTCATAATTGAGCTCCTATGGGACAACCTCCTTATACTTTTTTTATTCATTCCTTGGGGTATGAGAAGAAACAGAGAACTCATTCTTCCATGGGTAATTAGTGGTGGTATACTTTTTTTGCCTTTTATTGGAGAAAACAGAGAGGAACTCATATTAGCAGAGCCTTATCTGTTACCTTTTTTAACTCTTTCTTTTATTTTCGCCTCTATAGGGGTGTACACTGTTTTCAAAAGATACAAAAAAATTTTATATTTTTCAGTATTCTTGTTGAGTATGTTTATATTTTTCAGAAATTTTGAAAGATGTAATAGGAAATGGGATAGAATAGTAGAGGATTGGGTTATGAGTATCTTAAAGACTCCTCCCAAAAATTCTGTTCTTTTATTAAAAGGAGATACCGAAGTTTTTGGATGTTTTTATTTTAACAAAATAAAAGGAATGAGAAAAGACTTAGAAATTTATGACTATATGGGTTTTGTATTTAAAAATATTTTTTCTGGGAGTTTTTATAAAAAAACATTATATGAGCAAGAAAAAGAAAGACTTAACAAATGTATAAAATGGAAAGAAAAAGGAAAAAAAGTCTTTCTTATGTCTCCTTTAATGATAAGTTCAAAAGAATACAAAACAGTAAGAAACGGTGTATTATTTGAATTTATTAAAAATAATGAAAAACCGAGTCCTCTTTGGGACACTTCTTATACACTCCACGGAAATATCTTTGTGTGGAAAAAAAGGCCTTATTTTGTAAGAAAAATTCTTATTAGGTTTATACTTGCTTACAATATGTGGAAATTTAACAGAAATAAAGATAAATTGGACATGGCTGTTGATGTGATAAAAACAATAGGGTATGATATTCCGTATGCTCAATTTATATGGGGGCTATGGGAATTAATAAATGGAAATATTAAAAACTTCAGAATTTCTCTAAGAAAGATAAAGAAACTTGAAGGTAAAAACTTCTATTATTATTTTCTTAAAGGCAAATATTATGAATTTGTGAAAGAATATAAAAATGCACTAAGGGCGTATTCTAATTGTCTTAAACACAAAAAAGATAATGTATTCCTGTTAGAAAAAATTAATGAACTAAAAATGAAATTTAAATCCGACTTTTAATTCGCCAATTTGTGATTTTGAAGTTATTTTGGATAAAATTTCTTATGAGAAAGGATAATAATAAACCCCAAATCATTAAATAAAGTCAAAAATTATGGAGATTTTCAAAAAATTAATGAGAAAAGAAAAAGACTTGAATCCGGTTTTGATTTTCACCCCTCTCGGTTTGTTTAAAATTCTGAAAAATTACTGAAAAAACCCGATATTCTTAAAGCATCTTCAAAAATTCTCCACCACTTTTTACTCCACACGATAACCTTTAATACCTTCTGCCTTGCATGATTCACTATATAACCTACCGCTAAAAACATATAATACCTGAACCTTTGGGGGACTTTGTCCTACAACGTTGAGGGGCTTCGCCCCTCAAACTCCCCGAAAATTTTTATTTTTGATAAAAATTCAGAGACAGCTCCGCTGTCTCGGGCTTTGCCCCTCAAATTCACTCAAAAGGTGAAAAATTTTTACCCTTTTATTTGACTTTCCCTTTAAAATACGGTATAATTAAAAAATATGAA
Organism: Caldifarciminota bacterium; assembly: GCA_024277525.1. Lineage (GTDB taxonomy): Bacteria > Hydrothermota > Hydrothermia > Hydrothermales > JAJRUZ01 > JAJRUZ01. Next base: position 18,205 of record JAJRUZ010000051.1, read on the forward strand.
AATTTTTTATTTAAAGATTTGGGTTAAAATAAATCAACGAAAAAATGGAATATTGGTTTATCTTTTTCTATTCTTTGTAGTCATTATAACATTGGAAAGCGCGTACTATTCCTCTTGTAAAGAGTGGACTTTTTCATCTCCTGATGCATATGCGGAAATGAGCATTTCTAAAAGAATAGCACAAGGAATGTGGTTTAAACTTAATTCTGATGAACCACCCAGTACGATTACCCCGGGATTCTTAAATCCTCTTATTTGGAGTTTAATTTATAAATTATCCTTTAATAACGATGAGTTTTTTACATTTTTGCTTTTTATTTGGGGAGCACTTTGTCTTTTTTTTACTTTAATTTTTATCTACAGAACTTTAAGAGAATTTTTTGGTGAAATTTCTATTTTTTATCTTTTTTTTATAATCTTATTCCCGTTTTTCTTTTTTAATTATTTTATGGGGTTAAATTTCTCTCTTTTTTCTCTTCTTTTTTGGGGCACATTTGCTTATTTAAAAAATGGGTTGAAATTTCTTATTTTTGCCTTTCCTTTATGTTTAACCAGACCTGACAGCCCATTTGCAATTCTTTTTTTCACAAGTGTTTATTTTTTTACCTTAAAGAAAAAGCAAAAAAAATATTTTTTGATATTCTTTTCCCTTTTCTTGTTTTCTTTATTGCAATTCATTATGAATTATTTATTAACCGGAAATTTTATCACTTATGGTGTAAAACCTCAATTAATTTTTCATTATTACTCTCTTTCACAAGGTATATCCAAGGGAATAGAAACATTTTTAAATCAGACAAAGGCTTTTTTTATAGGTTCATTCCCATCCACTGTTAAAATCGCAACTTTTCTCAAAGGGGGGCATTTGATTCCTTTCTTAGGAATGTTAGCTTTAACAGCTTTTTTAGATAAAAAAAATAGAGTCCTTTTTTCTTCTTTCCTTATTTATTTTATCATTTTACTATTGGGAGATTCTTTTACTATCTTTTCGGCTATTCATTTAAATCGTCATATGGCACATACCTACCCATTATGGATTTTTATGGCAATTTACGGAACAAAAAATTTATTAAGAGCATCTGAAAAGTACGAAGTCAGTTTTATTCTACTTATTTTTTATTTCTCATTTTTTGTTTTAAATTGGGTGTACGGACTGGCGGAATATGCTGATGGAGTGAAACTTTCCTATCTTTATAAAAAAAGTGCACAAAGTGCTGTAAAAATAATTCCTCCTGATAAAGAGGTAATTGTAGAAGATGTCTATTTTTTTTATTACGGCATGAATAAGTTAAAAGTGAGAATATTTACCCCAGCTTTTTATCCTTATCTTGGAAAATATGTATCAAAATATTTTAGATTAACCGAGAGAAGCAAATTAATCCAAAGATTTTTACATAACTGCGAATATTATTACAAGACACCTACGGATGTGTTAATGTATCAAATATTGCCATTTATTAGAGATACTTTATGGCAAAATTATGAGCCTTCTGTTCCTACTGCGTTATTCAGAATAGATTTAACCAAAATAAAGAAAGAATCTTTCCTTCCTCCACCATACAAGTTAATATGGGAACTGGATGTTGGGGACCCTATTTCCGAAAAAGAGAGTAAATATTTCTATTTCACAGATATTGAAGGTATTCCTGCTTCCGGATTTGACAAAGGTATTATAAGAAGTGATACAATATGGGATGTCGGACGGCTTATAATAGGATGTGAAGAATTTGAAATAAAAGTTGTACCAAATGATACAAATTACTTTGTAATTAGATTCGGGGATAAATTTAATCATTGGATCATGCAAAAGTACACCCTAAATCCCTTAAAAATTAAATTTCAGGAAGTGAAAATTAATATTTCATTCAATGATAAGTATTATTTTTTTATGAAAATAAAGAATCTTCCTGAGTCGTTCCAAGAAAAGATAATAAAAATTCCTCCTGCGATAGTATCTAATAAAAAAATAAAAGTCCATGTAAAAGGAAACTATATTTCATATCATTACTTTGTTTATTCTAAAAAACAACCCCATTTTTAGGACAAAAAGTTAAAAAAAAACTGCATTGAAACCTTCCAGAGCAGTTTTATATAATTTTATCTATGCTAAAAAGATATTTCAATTTTTTATTATTTTTTGTTTTTTCCGTTTTCACATGTTATATATTTATTTTCTTATACTATTCGGAGAGTTTTTTTCTCTATTTAAGACCTAACGATATCATCCTTTCTATGCTTTTTATTTTAATTTTAATAACCATTATAGGGTCCTTAATTTCTCTAATTACAATTCTTCCCGGTTATAGATTATTTACAAATATAATGTTTTTCCTGGTTTTCTTTCTCGTATTTTGGAATATCTCCAAGATTGTTTATAGATGGTTATTCTTATGGATAAAGAATATAAAATTCATAAGTTTTTATTTATTCAAATTTAGACTTGTATACTGGGGTTTTAAATCCGTATTTTATATTTGTACAATTTTAATCAGTGTTTGTCTTATTATAAAATTCAAAAGGGATTTTATTAAGGAGTTTATAAATTTTTTTTCTCCTTTACCTTATATTTATTTTTTTGTGTTCATTATTTCTCTCCCGGTGATCACTTTAAGAATTCTTTCCGCTGATTCATCTCGCGAAGAGATCAAAAATATTTCCAAAAATGAAAATAATTTACCAAACATAATTTTTATAATTTTTGATGCTTTATCGGCTGAACATATGTCCCTTTATGGATATAAGGAAAAAACCACACCTTTTATAGACAAGTTCGCAAAGAACTCTTATGTTTTCAAACCTTTAATAAGTGTCTCAAATTACACCCCAACAAGTGTTATGAGTATTTATTCTTCCTTGTATCCTATGAGTCATAAGGTTTATGCTTTTTACCAATTTCCTGCGAAGGAAGTAATTGAAGAAAAAAACATTTTTAAGTTTTTCAGAGATAAAGGATATAAAATATTTACTATAATCCAAAACCCTTTATCTCCTATTTATTCATTTGAGTTAGAGAAATATTCTAATTATGTATTCTTTTCCGACTTTTTGAAATATCCCCTTCCCTTGCTTGTCTATATAGGCTCAATATTAGGCCATAAATTCAAAATTCATGTTTTTAGTTTCTTATTTATATTTTTAAACGAAATTCTAGAAGATGAAAGAACGGGTTTATATTTTATAAATTTTCTAAAAAAAACTCCTTTCCCTATTGATACAGTATTCAAAAAAGCATATCAAATAATCAAAAAAGAAAAAAAACCCTTGTTTATTCTTTTGCACTTTTACTGTCCTCATGATCCCTTCTTACCCCCTGGAATAGAGAGTCATCCACGATTTAACAGCCCTTACAAACAACTTAAATACTTATATCGTTCTCATCTTCATAAGGATTCCATTTATATTGGGATTTTGAGAAAATTATACGACGAAAATATAAAATATATAGATAGAGAATTTGAAAAATTTATAAAAAATTTGAAGGAAATAAAAAAATTTGACAACACCGTAATCGTAATTACATCCGACCATGGTGAAAGTTTTTCACCCAGATTTGTGGGTCATAATACACCTTATCTTTATACTAATGAACTTATAAAAGTGCCCCTTATAATAAAATTTCCTGATTCAGGATATAAGTATATTGAAAAAGACGGGAGTATCGTTGACATTTTTCCAACTTTACTGGACTTATTGGGATTTAAAAAACCTGAATGGATTGAAGGAATTTCTCTTTTTGACTCTTTACAGAGTAAGTTCTTATATTGTGGATATTTTCAATACGAGAGCAGATTTACACAGGATTTTGAAAATTCAACTTTATGTGTCATAAAAGATTCTTTTAAATTTTATTTTGATGCAAAGTCGTGGAAATATGGACTTTATAATTTCATAAGCGACCCTTATGATAAAAAAGAAATATCTAAATTTTACCCTCAAAAAGTAAAAGAATTTTTCGAATTTATAAGAAAAAACTTTCTGTAACATACATTTTCGACAAACAAGAAACACATTTCAAGAAACACTACACATCCAAATTCTGAACCTTTCGTGCATTCTGCATTATAAATTCTCTTCGTGGCTCGGTTTTTTCACCCATTAAAATTGAAAATAATCTGTCTGCCTCCGCAGCATCTTCAAGAGTAACCCTCTTCAAAATCCTCTTTTCGGGATCCATAGTCGTCTCCCACAACTGCTCAGGATTCATTTCCCCCAAACCTTTATATCTCTGAATACTCGCACCATCCTCACCTCCTATTTCTCTCAGAATCTCCTCCTTCTCCTCCTCTGAATATGCATAATATACCTTCTTACCCTTCTGAATCCGGTATAAAGGTGGTTGGGCTATATATAAAAATCCCATCTCTATTAAAGGTCTCATATATCTGTAAAATAAAGTCAAAAGGAGTGTCCTTATATGACTTCCATCAACATCCGCATCAGTCATTATTATCACTTTATGATACCTTATTCTCTCGGGTCTGAAATCTTCCTCTCCGAAACCCGCCCCTATTGCCTGAAAAATTGTCCTTATTTCTTCATTTTTTAAAATTTTATCAATTGACGCTTTTTCAACATTTAATATTTTTCCTCTCAAAGGTAAAATTGCCTGAAATTCCCTTACCCTTGCCTGCTTTGCAGAACCACCTGCACTTTCTCCCTCAACAACAAACAGTTCTGCCTTTGAGGGGTCTTTTATTGAACAATCAGCAAGCTTTCCCGGCAATGTATCGGATTCAAGCAAACTTTTCCTCTTTGTTATCTCCCTCGCCTTTCTTGCTGCTTCCCTTGCTCTTGCAGATGCAATAACCATCTTTGCAATCTCCTCTGCAATTGATGGATTTTCTTCCAAAAATTTATAAAATTTTTCATAAAACAGAGATTCAACTATGCCTTTTACATGGGAATTCCCGAGCTTTGTCTTTGTTTGACCCTCAAACTGCGGAGAAGGAAGTTTCACATGAATGCATGCTGTTAATCCTTCTCTTGTATCCTCACCCTGGATCTCCGGATCACTCGGTTTTAATAGATTCATTTTCTTTATATAATCCGAAATTACCCTTGTAAGAGCAGTCTTAAAACCTGTAACATGAGTTCCTCCTTCATGCGTGTTTATTGTATTTACAAAACTTAAAATATTCTCATACTGATAATCAGAATTGTATTCAAGAGAAATTTCAACCTCAACATCTTCCTTTTTGCCTTCCATCCAGAACGGCTCATGAACCGGTTTCCTTGTCTCGTCTAAGAATCTAACAAAATCCTTTAAACCTCCTTCCGCGTGAAATTCCGCCTCTTTTCCGGTCCTTTCATCAAATAACCTCAATTTCAAACCTCTCACCAAAAAGGCAAGTTCCCTTAATCTTTTCTCAACAATTTCATACTCAAATTCCGTTTTTTTGAAAATTAATTTATCCGGTTTAAACCTTATCTCCGTACCTGTCTCATCCGTATTACCGATTATTTTTAATTCTGTAACTTTCCTTCCCCTGGAAAATTTCTGATAATATGTTTTCCCATCCCTCATCACCTTAACTTCAAGAAACTCGGAAAGAGCACATACCACCGATGCACCTACTCCATGCAGACCGCCTGAAATTTGATAGACTTTTTGATCAAATTTTCCCCCTGCATGCAAATATGTCATAACAATTTCAACAGCAGGCTTTTTCTCTGTGGGATGTAAATCAACAGGTATTCCCCTACCATTGTCTTTAACCGTACAGGAACCGTCCGCATGCAACACAACCTCTACCCTATCAGCATAACCCGCAAGAGCCTCATCCACAGAATTATCAAGCAATTCAAAAATAAGATGATGAAGCCCTCTTTTTCCAACATCTCCGATATACATTGCAGGGCGCCTTCTCACGCCCTCAAGACCCGGCAAGATTTGAATTTTGGATGCATCGTATTTTTCAGCCATTTTCCCTTCTCCTGTACGCAACAAATCTTATATCTTTTATAATTTCCCTACCGAAATATTTATTTATTTTTTTTATTATGTCTTTTTTCAAAAACACAAGCTCATTTCTCCATACCGGATCGGGACAGAAAACCTTTAATACACCATCATCACAATCAACCGCATCTGTTTTATCTGCTATGGGTTTGCCCACAATCTTATTCCATAATTTCACCGCTCTGTGTTCCAGAAAAAGTCTTTCAAGTCCTTTCTTTTTTATTATTTCATAAAGAATATTCTTTAAATTTTCCATCTTCAAGCCTTTAATTCTATGACATTATCAAAATTATCATCTATATAATTTAAAGAAGTCATTATAACCTGCCCCTCACAATTTTTTATATATTTCCTTACAAGTTCGTATTTCAGGATCGAAAATGGATCATCAAAAAGCAAAAGAGACATTTTGCTCATTTGCTTCATAATATTACTGAGTGACAAATACAGGAAAAATAAAAACATTCTTTTTTCTCCATCTGAACATTGAGAGCGCAGATCAAGACCATCCTTAAAAAACAAAATATTATCCCTTGATACACCGAAAAGAGTAACACCCCTCTTCATTTCCTCATTAAAATCCGCATCAAGGTGCGAGGGAATATATTTCATTTTAATGTTCATAAATTTTTTCACTCTCTTTTCCATCATGTCAATGTATATTATACGCTTTTTTTGCAATAACTTTCCTTTTTCTTGAAGAATTTTTTTAAAAGGGTCAATTTTTGAAGAGATATTTTTAAGATATTTATTCCTTTCCTTCAAAATTTTTCTGTAAGTCAGTAAGATTTTATAATAATCTTTATCAATCAATGAAAAAATATAATTAAATTCTTTCCATAATTCCTGTTTTGTCCAGAGCATTGCATCTTTTTTTGAATGAAACAGGAGGACGGGAAACCGTGAAAATACATAAGAATAAGAAGGAATCTTTTTATCAAACAGATAAATTTCCTTTTTATCTTTTAAAATTCTCACTGTAATATCAAATCTTCCTTTTTCGGAATTTCCTACTCCTTTTATTTCTGAATAATTTTTCCCTGCCTTTATTATTTGTTCATTTTTTGAGTTCCGGAAACTTCGCGGGTAAACTAACATCCATATCGATTCTACCAAACTCGTTTTTCCTGCTCCATTGTTTCCTACAATCAAATTTATCCCTTTTTTAAATTCAAACACTTCTTTCTCAAATTTTCGGAAATTTACAATTTTCAAAAAATTTATTATCATGCATTAATTTTATTATAATATAAAACAATTAAAAATTCAACATAATGATTTTATGCCAAGAAGTCATTCTTACAATTACCCCCGCATCTTCTCCACACCTTCTTTAGCAAAGTAAATAGCAAGGAAAAGAGCTTTGGACAATCTTCAAATCTATGTTAAACCGAATTCAAAATTTTCTTTAGATTACTTAAAACATCATGGGGTGGCTTATCTTCAAGAAAAATTTTTAGATCCTTGAAATTTAAATCCAAAAATTCTTTAAGAAACCCGGGTAAGTTTTTGTTCAGCATCAAACAGCCCCTTACACCGGCATACAATTCCGAAAGCACTATCCCTTCAAAATTCTCTGTCATTTTCATCAATTTTAAACATGAATTCATCGTCATAGGCACATAATCCTCTTGATTCCCTGATGTAGGAATTGAATCCACCAAATCAGGAAAGCATAAGGATTTGTTGTATGAAACAAGAGAAGCACATAATACCTGCAAGAGCATTAAACCGGACTTTTTGCCCGGCTGTGCGGAAAGAAAACGGGGCATATCAATTATATCACTTCCCATTAAATGAAAAATTCTCCTTTCGGAAATATTTGATAAAACAGCAATTATTTTTTTTAAATTTTCCGATGCAAAAGAGACCCTTATTCCCATAAAATTTCCACCCGAAAGAATCTTATCGCCAGATATAACAGGGTTATCCGTTACCGATTCCATCTCTTCCTCAATGATATTTCTTACAAAATTAAAAATTTCTTCACATACCCCCCTTACCTGAGGTATACACCTGAAAGAGTACGGATCCTGAACTATTTTTCTTTTTCTTTTCTATTTATAACCTTTAAGAACTCCCCTGTAAAATTTCGCAATCTTAATCTCAAATTTTGAATTTCTTAAACGAATTAACTTCTCGTCAAAAATCCCGGGATTGCCGTCAATTGCTACAAAAGAAAAAAGGGAAGCAATGTCATATAATTTTAACAATTTTTCAAGTTTTTTATAAATATAAATAAGCATTGCCAATGATACTTGTGTACCATTAAAAAGTGCAAGTGCTTCCTTGAATTTCAATTTTAAAGGTTCTGTTTTTGTGGTTTTAAGTGCTATATAAGTTGGTAATATCCTTCCCTCATGAAATACTTTTCCCTCTCCTATCAAAGCAAGTGCTATATGAGACAAAGGGATAAGGTCTCCACTTGCTCCTACAGATCCGATAGAAGGAACATAAGGAACAATATCTTTATTTAAAAATTCCTCTAATTTTAATAATACCTCCGGTCTCACACCCGAATACCCTTTCGAAAGCATATATAATCTTAAAAACATAGCCATTCTCACTGTTTCTTTTTTCAAAGGTTCTCCCCATCCGGCAGAATGAGACTTTACAAGGTCAATTTGAAATTCATCAAGCTCTTCTTCGGAAAGAATCTTATCCGCTAAACGTCCGACTCCTGTATTTATACCATAATAGACCTCACCTTTTTTTATTTTTTTCTCAATTTTTTTTCTGTTCTCTTTAACTTTTTTAATGATATCGGGTTCAATTTTCACCTTTTTACCGAAACCTACATCCCATACTTCATCTATACTTATCTTTTGAACCCCTATATGTATACACTTCATTTTAAAAAAGCGACATCTGAGGAGGCTTTTCCTCTCCCTTTTCCTCTCTTTTTTCCTCCCTTTCCTCTCCGAATACATCTATTATTCCGTAAACACCGTCATATCCCGGAATTCTTTTCACTTTTCCCTCTCTCATATTTTTAATTCCTTTTAATATTTTTTCATTTGATTCTTTCAGTATTTCATTATAAGACACATCAAGCAAAACATTGATTTCGTTATCAAATTTCTTAACAAGGTGCTCCCATATTCTTTCAACTTCTTTTGTGCTTTCACCTCTTGATAATGCCTGTGCGATGATTTCTTTCAGAGGAACAAGATTTTTGAAAGGAATGTAATTTTCGGGTTTCTCTCCCTGCTTTCTGTCCGCAAGCTTATAAACCCTTGATAGAACACCGACCGTAAGAGGTCTTGAACATCTCGGACATATATAATTGTTTTTCTTTGATTCTTCAGGATGAAAAGATATCCTGCAGTTTCTATGTCCGTCATAATGATACTTGCCTTCTTCAGGAAAGAATTCAATAGTAAATAAAAATTTATCCTTATCTTTTTCTTCCAGAACTTTTTTTAATTCCTTATAACTTAAATATTCTTTAAAAACATTTGCTTCCCTTCCTATCTTATCCGGAGAATGAGAATCGGAATTTGAAACAAGGGAAAATCTATCAAGGGATGAAAGCATCCAGTTCATTTCAGGATCAGAAGAAAGACCTGTTTCAAGTGCGGTTATTTCGTTAACATAATCTTCAAATGCTTCATCAATTGAATCAAAGCCCGAATTTGATCCGAAGAGAGAAAACCAGGGAGTCCATATATGAGCAGGAATTATCATTATATCTTTTGAAATTTCTCTCACAATTTCAATGAGTTTCGCCGCATCAAGAGAAAAAGTAGGTCTTCCGTCCGCTGTTACAGAACCGTAGATTGAAAGTTTTTTTTCAAGTCTTTCCGCATCCGAAAAATCAGGAAAAGTCAATACAATGTGAATTCTTCTTGTTCTTCCATTTTTGTTAAAAATAAGATTAACCTCGGTTGTCAGAATAAATAAAACATTATCCCTTTCAAAATACCCGTCACCGTTTTCTTTTAATATTTTTTGAAGTTTTTTTCTGTATTCGGGATGGAGAATATCTCCTGTTGCAAGCAAATCTATGCCTTTCAATTTAGCATATTTGGATAAAATCTCAGGAGTCATTTTTGAACTTGTTGCCCTTGAATAAGGAGAATGAATATGAATATCCGCAATAAAGTATTTCATTTTATACACACAAATTGAACCCTGGATGTACAGGCGGTCGGAGGAGTGAATTTCAGATGCTCATAAACATGAACATTTCTGAATCCGGATTTTTTCAAAAGATATACAACTTCCTCAATTTCATAACCTTTTTCTTTATGAAATTCGGTTATCTCTTTTTTCGTTCCTTTCTCCTCCCATTCAATTGTTATTTCAAGCTCCGAAATTTTTTCCTTTTCATTCCACCTGTTCTTCCAGATTGATTTGAAATTCTTATGAACCTTTACTTCCGTTCTGGTATTCCAGATGTCCCTTAAAGCAAATATTGTATTCATGTCAAAAATAAAAGCTCCTTTCGGTTGAAGATTCTCATAAGCACATTTAAAAACCTTTAAAAGGTCATCATTATTAATGATATAGTTTATACTGTCAAAAAAACAAAAAATTGAGTCAAATTTTTTTTTAAAATAAAAAATTCTGAGGTCACCTGATACAATTTTAATATTGTTTATTTGGAGTTGCTTTATTTTCTCCCTGGCTACTTTGAGCATTTCTATTGAACGGTCAAGCCCTATAATTTCCTCAGCAAATTTCGAGAGATAAATTGTAGGAGTGCATGTCCCGCATGCCAGGTCAAGAAAGTTTTGCTTTTTTATATTAAAAAGACTTAAAAAAGAAAGTGAATAATTAACCCACTCCTGATATGCAACATGTTCCATCAATTCATCATAAAATCTCGGGATTTTTGAAAAAGGAATACCAGAATCCCTTTCCAAGTATCAGGATTTTTCCTGAAAACTCTGCCAGTATTCTTTTAAGTCGCTCCTTTGAAGTGTATCAATGAGATAATCCGTAAATTCTGCACCTGTTGCACCGTTTGGTCTTCCTGTAATTACAAGTTTTTTCTCATATTGACCGCAGATATCAAGAGCCATGTCCAGTTTTTCACCCTTTTCATTATATCCGATATGTTTTAAAAGCATGGCAGCAGCCCTTATTATACTGCTCGGGTCAGCATATTTTGCTCTGCCCTCCTGAACCATTCTGGGAGCACTTCCGTGAATTGCCTCAAACATTGCATATCTTTTACCCACATTTGCACTGCCTGCAGTTCCCACACCTCCCTGAAATTCGGCTGCCTCATCGGTTAATATGTCTCCGTAAAGATTGGGCATTACAAGAACTTGAAACTGTGTCCTTCTTTTTTTATCAATTAATTTTGCTGTCATAATATCTATAAACCAGTCGTCGGCTTCAATATCCGGATATTCTTTTGCAACCTCATAGAAGATTCTCAGAAATTTGCCATCGGTGGTTTTAACAACATTTGCCTTTGTAACCGCAGTAACCCTTTTTCTGTTGTTTTTCTTCGCATATTCAAATGCAAGGCGTATTATTCTTTCACTTCCCTGACTGGTGATAATTTTAAAATCAACTGCCAGGTCATCCGTAACATCTATCCCCTCGCTTCCCACCGCATACACATCCTCGGTGTTTTCCCTGAAAAATATCCAGTCAATACCTTCTGAAGGAACCCTTACGGGTCTTATGTTTGCAAATAAATCAAGTTCCTTTCTCAAAGCAACATTTGCACTCTCAATATTCGGCCAGGGGTCGCCTGCTTTAGGAGTTGTGGTCGGTCCTTTTAATAAGACATGACATTTTTTAATCTCTTCAAGAACATCGTCAGGAACCGCCTTTTTCACTTTGGCTCTGTTTTCAATCGTCAGACCTTCAATTTTCCTGAATTCCACCTTACCGTTTTCTTCTTCCTCTTTTAAAAGAAACC
>JAJRUZ010000052.1 GCA_024277525.1 Caldifarciminota bacterium
CTTATAATTTTCTTGATAAATTTTCACCGCATGCTGTTAAAATAAAAGTTTTCTATGCTTTAACCGATGATATTTCAGCAACATTTTCAAGCACGCAGAGAAAAATTGCTGTTAAGGGAAATAAGGTATTCAGGACTTATACAAAAGGAGAATATGTGTATATTCAGGTTTCGGAAAATAACGGAAAAACATGGAGAAAGGCAAAGAGGTTAAAAAAAGGAAAATATCCTTCAATTTTTATTGAAGATAGTCTCATTTACATAAGCTTTTATGAAAAAGAGAAAACCGGAGTAGGCACAAACATCGGAAGAATGTGGGTCGGATTTGCGAATATGGACAGCATTGATTTCACTTTTTATAAAGTTTTTGAAGAGGAATTACCTTTTTACCTTCATTTCTCGCCCCCTTCTTTATCCGTATATAAGGGGAATATACATCTTATATTTGAATACACGAGAAGTTTTGAACAATATTACACCTGGGCACTTTATTATCTTAAATTTAATTATCAGTATCCTGTTTTTAAGTTGATAAAAATAGATGAAGTTTTAAATCTACCCGAACTTCCTGATGTAAAGTCATCTTCAATTGATGTTTTGAATGATACACCTTATGTTGTTTGGAAAAATCCGTATGACGGAGTTTTATATTTCAGCCACGGTAATTTCTCCTATAAAACCGTTCTTACAAAAAATGCAGAGTCTCCTTTTATAGATGTTGATGATAAGGGTATATATATTTCCTTTGTCAAAGGCAATGACATTTATTTCAAATACAGATTTTTCGGTGATAAGGAATGGGAAGAAAAGAATGTATCAAAAACACCTTTAATTTCATCAGGCTCACCGCAGGTTTATGAGGGGAAAATAGTGATATATGAGGAGAATGAGAATGTGAGATATGCGATATTCAACGGAATAAACTTTGAAAAACCCGAATTAATAATTGATTCAACGGGATTCCCGAATAATATTTTAATAAAAGAGGGTGAAGTTCACTATTTTTACACAATCGGGACAGAGGGTTATGAGCCTCCCTATGTAATAGGGTTTAAAGACGGAAGTTTTAAATACGATATAGATATTTACGGTTATAATCAAAGAAAGACAACCGGGTTTAACTTTGTTTATCAGAGGGAAGGGAAGATTTTTTATTTTTCCGATACATCTGAGTTTGCGGTTAAGATAAGTAAAGGAGAAAAGCCTTCTATTTTTCATTCTCATATAATTTTCAAAAGGGGAGGGGAAGGGGTTTTTTATTCTGATATAAGAAATACTTATAAGATTTATTCTTCTGATTTAAACATACTTTCGCCTGTAATAACATGTTCGGGTGATACGGTTTATTTTGCATTTGAGGAAACCGAGGCAAATGTTTCAGGTGCGGAGATAAGGCTTTATGCAGGACAATTTCCGAAAAATAATCCTTATGATGTTAAAATTGATTTAATTGATGTTTATTATGTTACTTTTCCCGAGACACTTTCACCCGTAATAACCTATGATTCATCAAAAAGGGTTAATATTTTTTACGACAGAATTTACAGGAATGATAGATACATTTATCATGCATGGAAGGATGGTAACGGATGGGAGAAGGGTTTTATTTTCAAGGGTAATACGGTTTTTGCGGATTATTACGGGTTTCACAATTTTATAGGTTTTAAAAATAATAAGGGATTTATTTTACTAACAAGGAATGCTCAGGGTTCTGATTATTTTTGGGATACATTTAATTTAAATATAAAGCCCGATTTTTTCAAACTTTCGGCGAATTCACAGGTTATTTATACAAAAAGGGATTCAATATTTTTAATATCATTTGACGGAATTGAGTATAAGAATCCTTATATTTATAACAGAGGGTATTTATCCTGATATCGGGATAAGGGCTGATACACTTGTTTTATATTATTTAAAACAGATAAAAGGGAGAAGAATGCTTGATATAAGGAAAGAAAATATTTACATTCCTTTTCTTATTTCAGGGGAGATAAAGGGGAACATTTGTTTTGATAAGGATGTTTACATAACAGGAGATATTATAATAAGGGATACATTGAGGATTTTTGCGGGAGCAAAGTTGATTTTTTACGATTTTGATGACCAGAGGCATCGTGAGTTTCCTTATTTAACGGGCGAATGGAGCGAGGAAAAGACAGGGATTGAAATTTGGGAGAAAATAGAGGCAATGGGTAATGAGGAGAGTCCGATACATTTTAAGGGAATAAAAGATGAATACAAATTATGGACATCGGTATGTATTGCAAACAAGGCAAAGGCGGAATTTAAGAACTGCATTTTTGAAAATGCGATAACGGGTGTTTATTCAATGAGCAATGCGGGTGTATTTTTTACGGATTGTATTTTTCAAAAGAACGGGGCAGGATTGGCACCCGTGAACGGAGGTTATCATTATGTAAAGGATTCAAAGTTTATAAATAACGGTTTTGATTCTCAATCCGTTGTAAAGAAAGGCAGTAATAGGAAAAAGAAGGAAATTTTAGCCTTTAAAAAAGGTATAGAAGAGCCTTTGAGAAAGATTAAAAAAGAAAAGGAATTGATTGTTTCAAAAAATGCAGAAATTGATTCAATGGACGGAGGGATATGGTTATTGAATTCAAATTTAAGGGTTGAGAATTCGGAGTTTATAAATAATAAAAGAGACGGAATACTTGCTCAGATTACGGTAAAGGATAAATTTATAGAGATAAGGAATTCAAAATTTGAGGGAAATTATCTTTCGGGTGTTTATATTGTTTTACAGGGTAAATCCGAAAGGGTTTTTGAGGTTAATATAACAGGTTCAAAGTTTTATAATCAGGAAAGAGGGATTCATCTTGTTCTCGGAAGGGATGACACACTTAATAAAGGTAATATTTTAATATCAGGGAATACATTTAAAGGAAATTATTTCGGTTTTTATTCAAGAAGTGAATTAAAGGAAAAGCCTGATTTATTTGATTATAATTTAATTCTTAACGGAAACACATTTAAAAAAGACACATACGGGCTTTATTTTGAAAGGAGATTTCCCGTTGGGAATAGGGAGATAAAGGTTTATTTAAGGGGGAATATAATAATAGAAAATGATACAGGGGTTGCTGTAATGGATACGCTTTATTACACGGATGCGGGAAGGGTTGATTTTAATACGGGATTTAACAGTTTTTTAGGAAACGGTTATCACATAGCAAATATGAGGAAAGATACATTTTGGGCGCAGAAGAATTTATGGAGTGAAAATACCATTGAAGGGATAGAGGCGCATTTGATAGACGATACGGATAATCGCAATTACGGACCCGTTATATTTGAGCCTTATGCTTTATCGGGTGTTGTGAGCGGAAATGTGATTTGGAGGGGAAATATTTATGTCGGAGGGGATATAAGAGTTGAGAGAAATGCAAATTTAAAGATAAAGGATGCAAATGTGAAAATTTTTCCTTATGACGGAGAATTTTCGGGAATTGATACGGGAAGGGTTGAATTCATTATTTCGGGAAAATTTTCCGCAAAGAGGAGCAATTTTGATGTGATAGATTCAACGGAATTCGGATTTTTCGGAATAAGGACGGACACATTTCGGCATTACGACAATTGTCGAAATGACAAAATGAAAAATTTTGATTTTGAAGGGTGTTTTCCGAAGATTGAAATAAAAAGGTGTTCTTTAATAAATGCTTTATACGGTTTGTATCTTGATAGAGGAAAAGCAAAGATTAAAAGGAGTTATTTTGATAAGGTTTTAACAGGAGTTTATATAAAAGATGAAGCAAGCCTTATTTTAAAAAGGAATGAGATAAGAAGTTATGATCATGCAATTTTCATTGACGGATTTGAGAAGTTAAATATAAAAGAAGGAAGGAACAAGTTTTTACCTTATGAGGGTTATGCGATTTATAATAACAGTCCGATTGATATAGATGCTGAGATGAACTATTTCGGGACAATGGATATTGATTCGGTTGAAGTGCTTGTTTATCATAAGGTTGATGATTCAACAAAGGGATTTGTGGATTACATTCCTTTATGGGACGGAGAAGGAGGGGTATGTTAGGGTGTTCAGGGGGGTTGGGAGAGTAAAAAGAAGTTTATAATTATTCCGACAATTCAGAAAAGGGATTTGAAATTTTATATTAAGGGATATTCGGATTTAAAAATAAAAATCTACAGGGTAACAGGAGAGAAGATTTTTGATGAAAAAATGAAAGAAAAGAGAATTTTTAAGAAAAGTCTCCCTCCGGGAATTTATTTTATAAAAATTAAAGGAAGAGACAAAAGAATTGAAAGAAAAGTGATAATTCTGGATTAATTCGGGAGAAA